>CAZVXJ010000049.1:0-14062 GCA_964631675.1 uncultured Alphaproteobacteria bacterium | reverse complement strand
GCCCTAACCGTAAAGCGGCCGTCCTGCGGCAAGCGCTTTTCGGCAATGTTCAGCTTCGAAAGAATCTTGATGCGCGAAACAATTCCGGGATGCGACGCCTTGGGTGGCCGCATCATTTCCTGCAGCACACCGTCAATTCGGAAGCGGACTACTATGCCTTCTTCGAACGGTTCGATGTGAATATCGGTCGCACGTTCCTTGATAGCGTCCGCAATCATCATGTTCACAAGTTTCACGACCGGAGCATCTTCAATGCCGGTCGTGCGAGTCATGTCAACCAGTCCTTCTTCGCTGTCGTCGGCCTCAGCAAAGAACTTCAGGTCACCCAGTGCCTCGGTGACTTCATCCTGCTTGCGAATCTTGACGTAAAGATTCTCGATCGCTGCGATGATGGCACCGGGTGAAGCCAACCGGACATCCACGGGCTTCTTCGCAAGCATTTTCAGGCGATCTTCCGCTTCAATATCATCCGGATCGGACATCGCCACAACCAGCACGGACTCGGTCAGGGCCAAGGGAACCAGAGAATGTTGGCGGGCAAACACCTCCGGGACCATCGCTAAAGCATCCTTGTCGGCCGTCATGATCTTGTCTGATGGGACAAAACTGATTCCGAGCTGATCAGCCAGCCCGGAATAGAGTTTTTCTTCGGTCAGGAATCCAAGCGAAATCAGGGTCTCGCCAATGCGTTTCTTCGTGTTCTTCTGAACCGTAAGACCTTCATTGAGCTGAGCCTGATTGATATGCCCAAGCCGGATAAGAATTTCGCCAAGTCGTTCGCGCATTGAATCTTGTTTAGTTCGCCGGGGCAAAAAGCGGGGTCAAACCGAAAGTGCTCACCGGAATGAGTGTCAGCATGACACGGAAAATGACGTGTCCAATACTTAAAAGCAGACGGAGGCCGGAACCGAACTCGATTCCGGCCTCCTCTGGACTTAATGCATCAAAGATACCTGACGGTCAGGCATCAACGTTGGAAGTTCACAATCACAGCATCAAGAGCATCGCCGTAGCGCTCGACTTCGGCGCGAACTTCGCATGTGATTTCAGCAATCAACGGACTTGGGAATACTTCGGCCACGTCGCCACGCAGCCAGACAAAACACTGTCCCAATCCGTTACTTGGATCGCTGCCATTCGGTCCGGTCAAGCGCCTGCCGCCCACAATCTGAGTTCCACCCGTGGCCTGATTATACAGGCGCCCACGCTGAGTGAGGAACACGACGCGAGCGTTGTTGATGGCCACATTGTGGCCATCGCGAACGGTTGCCTGGCAATTGATCTGTGAAGGATTACCGCTCTCGCTAAAGTCCCAGGAAATAGGCGCGCAGATCAAGTCGAGCGTGGGCTCTTGAAGCGGGAGAATGAATTCGATGTCTTCGCTAACAGCATTCGGTGCAGCCGTACGGGCCGTGATAAACACGGTTTCAAATGTGGCGACCGATCCATACTGAAGAGTCGTGTAGGCCGTACCGGGGCGAGAAATGGCGTTTGCGTCGGGATTGCAAGTGAATACCAGTTCCGACACGATAATCGCGGTGTCCGGATCAACAGAGAAGAATACGGCGGTACTGCAGCGAACGGCATTAGAATAAATGTCCAGCACTTCAGCCGCCACCTCGAGATTCCACTCCGCACCACCGGCATCATCGGCAACTTCATCTACTGAAATGTTAATCGCAGCGGGTGGCCCGGCCACAACTGAACCATTCGACGAGCTTGCACAAATCAGATTGCCGCTCTCGTCATTGGCACAAGCGCGGACGGCAAACGGACCGGCGACCGTACCGGCATTGACGGTGGCCACCGCGATGCCATTTGCTGTTTGAGCCGAGTCCTGGAAGCCGCTGTTGTTGATATTAATGCCACCACCGGGCTGACCGCCCAAGACTTCAAAGGTCACCCAGATGCCGTCTGGTGCCGGGTTGTTATTGGCATCATAGAGGGTTGCCCGAAGTTGCGCAGATGAGACACCGCCTGTTCCACGAACCTGAATACTGGGTGGAAGCACCGACAATTGAATCGTGGAGACGTCACCTGATACCACTGTAACAACTGTTGAGTCGGCCTCAACGCCAAGATTGACCTTGACAGTCACGGGACCGGCTACAGGGCCGGGCGCGAGTGTGACTTGAGCACGGCCATTAATGTCAGTTGGCACAGGAGACGGCGGAGAAAGTGTTCCCGCTGAAGACCAGAACACCAATGAGACTCCGCCACGAACAAGATTCTGCAGTGAGTCGCGCACCTCAGCAGTCACCAAAGTCGTGGTATTAATCGGTATCACCGGGTTGTCCACGGCAATCGAGACTCGACGTGCCGGACCCGGATCTACCTGAAAGAGAATCGTATTTGATTGTACGCCGTTGACCGTTGCGAAGACTTCCGCATACTGGCCAACCGGAGTTACCTGATTGCAGAACTTCCAGAATTGCGGATCCACCAAGCCGCCGTTGTCAAGACGCACGGAGTCATAGGTAAAATCACCGCACTCCTTATAGAATCGCATCCACAGTCCTGAGACACGGCTTCCATCATCATAGTAGACTTCTGCATCCAGTGAGACAGAGTCCATTCCGGCCACACCAGCGGTAAAGGCGGCACGAATCTGAACATCTTCAACAACGGCCGCTTCATCGACACGAATGCGAATCGTGTCCGTAAGTCCCCACTGCGGGTAACGGGCTACAACGATGGCCGAGTCAGTCAAGTTATCCGGATCATTCGGTTGGTCATACTCGCAGAAGACCGCAGTAGCACGTCCCAGTGTGTCGGTAAGATCCCATGCCGAAACGCTGCCAATACCGGGCGCGCCAAACCAAACCGTGTCGCCCACGATGGCAGTTCCAAACGGATCTTCCAGCGTTGCCTGAAGCGAGGCATAGCTCACACAACCGTCGGCCTTAATCCTGCGAACGTCGGTCGCGAGGGTCAGGATGCCACGATCACCCTGCAGGCGATCAACTTGGACTGTAACGGTATCGGTCAGGTTTGCCGCTGAAACCGACAGTTGAGCCAAACCGTATTGCCCGTTTGAAAACCAGTAAGTGCGGGCACGCCCCGACGCATCAGTCGCCGGGAACGGTGTGAACCGACCCAGACTCGCATGCAGATCAAGATTGATGTTTGGGATACCGGCGCCTGTGCAGTTCGTAATGCGAACTTCAACACCTACCGAATCTTCGCTGTTGTCTGCAACCAGCAGATTGTCTCTATCGACTACCAGGTTGAGCTGGCACACAACATTCACTGCCTGGCGAATCACGATGGCCGCGGTGGTATTCACGCCACCTGATGCAGCATTGATAATGTTGTCACCAGGCTGTGCGTAGGAACGGTAGATGCACTCCACCCGTCCGAGCTGATTGGTTGTGTCGCGCAGACCTGTGTCCACGAACTCGATGAGACCGAGTTGCGGATTTGCCAGTGCGATTGCGACCTTTATTCCGGGCTGCACAAGACCTTGGCGGTCTCGCACAATTATCGAGACTGTTGTAGACGCCGAGTCCCCCGGCAAATACTCTAACGTGTCATCCCCCAGCACGATTTGCATCGAGCCGACATCCTGCGTGTCCCCGCCTCCCGGTGTGCTGCCCTTGTCTGTCGAGCATCCCACCGCAAACACCAACAATGCAATCAATGCAATCGCCGATGCCGCATTAATGTACTTTCTCATTCGCTTCTCCATGACCTCCTCCAATCAGGTTTAAGGTTGCCGAACCGATCGGAAGGTTCCGGACTCTCCGGAATCCCCCGATGGATTACCAGCAGATGTTTATGGAGGTCTATTGCTATTTGCCTACTTGTTGAATCACCAAGACTACAGTGGCCACTTGGGCCGTTACCGCAATAATATCTTTTATCGACAGCCAATTGGTTAACTCGACTGGTTTTTCGGGCACGAAGATCACATCACCGGGGTCGATAGAAAGTTTGTGTGAATAACGAAGCTGGGAGCCGTTCCTGGCTTTCACCACAACCGTTCGGCTTTTCCATCCTTCTGCACTGCGGCCGCCAGCTTCACCGAGATAGTAGGAGAGTTTTTCACCACTTATCCACGGGACTTCGCCAGCCTCATTTACAGAACCCAGTACACGAACCGCGAGCGGCGAGTCAGGCACTTCTATTAGGTCGCCATTTCGAAGTACCGTACCACCTGCCTCGTTTTCAAGAGATTCCGTCTCCCGCATATCCAAGACGACTGTTCCGTAGTCCCAGCGCGAAAACTCCGCCACGAGCTGTTCGTCTGCGAAATATATGTCCCGTGGATTGAGGGCGGAATTATTTGCAAACAACCGCCTACGCTCGCTCTCCACCGGATCATCGTCCACTTGTCTAACCAATCTAACCGACTGAGCCGCAGCACCCGGCAACATTCCGCCGCATGCTTGAAGCAGTTCGCGAAGCGTCGTCTCACCGTCTCTGATTTGGTAACCGCCCGGATGCAGTACTTCACCTGTCACTGCCACAGAGCCAAATTCCTCAGAGACTGCAGCCCCGGTAACCAAGATGTGGTCGCCCGCCTCGACAGCTTCAGATGCATCCGAGTCGAGGTTACACTCCCGCACCAGACCGGATCTGGAAACCACTTTGACCTGCTCGCGTTTTGCGTTTTGCTTTGCACCGCCTGCAAGTTCCAACGCAGTCTTCAGATCGTCGCCCGGAACATATTCAAAATCTCCGCCGGCAAGTACGGCACCTGTGACCGTAAACGACTGTGCGTCTCTGTCGTGGGCGGGTACATGAATGACTTGGCCGTCGCGACAGTAAGGATTGGCCTTGAGGTCTCCCGCGCGCTCATAGTGAAGTAAGTCCGCCGTGCCGGCCAACTTTCCTGTGCGGGTCCGGAGCTCAATTTTCCGCTGCGACGCTACGACGACTGAAGTCGTATCGCCCAGTTCGTAAGAACGCGCACGTTTCAGTCCCCCGGCAAGTTGAATCGCATCTGCGATTCGTGCCGTCGCTGGAACTTCAAAAGGACCGGGGAATTGCACCTCACCTGTGACGTGCACTCGAAAACTTCGCGGCCGTTCAAGCACAATGGCAACTTCACCCAAACGCAGAGCTTTGCTCACCGCCTCATTCACGTGAATTTTTGCATCGGCAAGGGTCAGCTCGGCAACACGCACAATGCCAACGAGCGGAATTATCAAATCTCCGTCTGCACTGACTACCGCAGGCACTTCAGAGTACGTCGGTTTCCAGAAGACTAAACGAAACTCGTCTCCCGGTCCCACTACATACTCATTCGGGTCGACCATTCCTTCAAAGAACACTCCGGCTGTACCGGTGGGCCGCATCGAGCGACTACCCAATATCTTCTCGAGATCGCTCTTGTCACTGCCGCCGAACGTGGTTGGCAATGAGGTTTGAGCAGCGCCCGAATTTGAAAAGCAGATCAGTGCAAATATCAGCCAGCGAATTCCCGGACCACTCATCCGGGTGTGGTACCCTATCACCGGCTGCTACTTCTCCTCGTTTCCGGGACCGCTATCAGGCTCGTCTTTCGGAAGATATTTTTCTTCCACCTCACGCACGCGTTCCGGAAGTTTGGATTTAAATCCGGTGTCCAGAATATGCGGAGTCACTTGAATGATCAAATCAGTTTTGCGAGTCCGATCCGCCGAGTGGCGGAACAATCCGCCGATAAACGGCAAATCTCCGAGAAATGGAACGCGGTCGTTTGACTTTGCCGACTCAACTCCGAGCAGACCACCGATAATGACGGTCTCGCCGTCTTTAACTCTGATGGTCGTATGCGACTGGCGGCGCTTCACCCACGGGAGTTGGGTATCCTGCGACTCGACAAATTGAAAGATCGAGGATAACTCGGGGCTGATGTCCGTCGTGATGTAGCCATCAGAATTGATCTTCGGGCGAACCTTTAGAAGCACACCCACCACGACCTGTTCAATCTGCACTTGACCGCCCACACCGCCCGAGCGAGCAATGTAAGGAATCTCGTCCACCACTTGAATGGCGGCCTCTTTGTTGTTCAAAGTAGCCACAGATGAGTTTGCGAGCACCTCGGCACGTCCACGCTTTTCCAGCAGATCGAGTGCCACTTCAAACGCCGACACCTGCTTCGTGAAATAGCCCATGCGGCGTGCTTCAAGCGGATAAAACGGCAAGTTGGTGGGCATGCGGCCCGGCGTAGCGTCGGCAATTCCTGTCACCGTGGCGGCTCCGTCTGCATCAACAAAGTTGCCGAATGGATCGACCAGGCCCTCACTGATCACCGTGGAAGGCGAAGCCAACCGGTTCCAGTCGATTCCCAACTTCTCTTCGTCCTCGACCGCTACTTCAATCATGCGGCATTCGAGGACAATCTGCAGGGCCGGACGGTCAACTTCGTCAATAATCCGCTGAATATCCGAAATCACTTTCGGACTCGTTAACACCAGAATCTTGTTGCCGGTTGTGTCTACCGTGATGTCGGCGTTGAATTTCTCCAGCATCTTCGCCATCGTCGTCGCGTCAGAATACTGGAGCTCTTTCACGTAAGACGTGAGCCCCACCTGTTCCTTCAGTTGCTTGGAGGGCGCAACCAGAAACGAGCGGCCTACGATTTCGTATGACAGTCCAGCCGCGCGAACAACAAGGTTCATTGCCTGTTCAATCGGCACCTGCTTCAAGTGCACCGAAATTTTCTCTTCCTTGTTGACGCCGGGGCCGGTGACAATGTTGTAGCCACTCTTCTCGGCGAGAATCGAAAGCACGGACGGCAGGAATGCATCGTCCGCATCAATATCGACCAATCGTTCAAGTCCCTGGGCATTGCCGGATGTCTGCGCTTGACTCGCACTCCAGGGGACCATGGCGGTCAACAGTGCGATCAGGATTAGAGGGAGCACCAACATCCGATTAAGGTGCGTCTGGAAAAATCTGCAAAAACTCAAGCGGGGTCTACCTCGTCGTCAGGGTTTTATCGGAAGGAAGTTAAATTACCATCAAAAGGGCCGCAAGTAGGAACTGGCGGCCGGAAAGAACAAATCAATAGTTGGTCTGAGGGGATTCAGAGACTGTCGTCTTGCCCTCAGAAAGCTCACTTTCGGGAGCGGATTCATTGATCAAGACCAGCGACCGCCCATCTTTGATCATGATGGCTTGCGCGCTCGTAATCTTGCCAACCCGGAATCCATTGAACAGATCACCCTCATGGACCACGTGGCTGCGCCCCATGAATTTGATGATCGCCGAAGGCGAATCTCCCAGCACGGTACAGGACAACCGCATGCGCCCCTGTTGCTCCAGCGATTCGGTCATGCCGAGGCTGGCGAGGAACTTGCGTGAGGTAATCACCTTCGTCAGGTCAAGCGGGTTGTTCGTAACCTTCGTCACATACGCCATGCGTTCGTTGAGATTCTTCTCCAGCGTATTCACGGTTTCCTTAAGCTGCGCATCAGTACCGAGCGTGATTTTTTGCTGCTGAAGATTCTCGACTTGCTTCGACATGTGATAGTTGCCCCAGCCCATCCAAATCAGACAGACTACCAGCAAAGAAATCAGAATGCCCCAGAGAACGTTTACTCGCTGTCCCATTTATTTGTGCTTTATCAAGGTTAGCGTGGAAAGGGTTATGGTCATCGGCCGCTTGTCAAATTTGCGCTCCTTGGCAAGAGCCTGTACTTTTTTCACCGTGCTGACCAAATCAATCTTGTCGACGGTGACCAATCGATTGCTCTTCTCCACGTCATTCAGGAAGCTAACGAGCGACTTGTAGCTGGTCTCGACTTCAAGTGTGTAGGGCGTCGTGATGTAGTCCGCAAAATTCTTGCGCGTGCCCGGCTCAATCGAAATCACATGGATATCGTGCGCACGCATGATATCCGTCACCTGATTCATGAACGGGAGTGAAGCATCTTCCGCAAGCGAATCGCGGGCGGACTGCGCCAGATTTCCTTCAATCAGACGGGTAACCTGCTTCAATTCGTTTGCAATGATCTGAGCGGCAATCAGCTTTTCATTTTCCTGCTGAATTTGACGGTCCAGCTCTTTCACTTTGGCCGGCAGCGGGGCATATTCAAACTTCCGGTAATAGAAGAAACCCAAGCCGGCGATTGCAAGCAGTAGAAGCGCAAACAGTACCTTTTTCATTGTATTGATTGTGCTCCGTTAGAAGTTGGTGCCGGTTTTCGCGTCGCGAGTCGTCGTCGTCTTCTTCTTTGCCGTAGGATCGGAAGTCACGCATTCGACTGTAAAAAGTAAAACGTCCTGTTCTTCGACATCTTTGCGAAGCGACTTGTCAAAGCGAATCTCGTGCATACCCTGCCGAAAATCGGGTGTAGACTTCAGAAGTTCGATGAACTTGGATATGACTTCGAATTCCTTCTGCGCGGAATCCACTTGGGCGATGCACTCCAGTTTCAGCACCTTTTGCTGGTACTCGATGCCCGTCACCGCCATTCCGGTGGGAAGGATTTCAGCCAGTCTCTCAAGCCGGCGCGCCCAGAGGAACCGTTCGTTTTCAAGACGGGCCAAAGAGGAGACATCATCTTTGGAGACTTTGGTTCCCTCACGCTTCAAGCTGTCCAGCTCGTGTTTGATGTTGTCTAGCTTTTTCTGACGCGATTTGACAACATCCCGCATTGCCTCTGTCTGAGCCCAAGTCAGACCACCCATCACCAAGAAGACCAAAGTGAAAAGCGCGAGCAGCAGAAACGATCGCCGTTCCTGGCGCCGCTGCTTCACCATCACTTCGCCTTCGCCCTTGTTGAGATTTATTGTAAACTGCTTTACCATCTGGCTCCGTTTCGCTCAAACCGCCTGAGCGCGATAGGCAAGTCCTACCGCGGCAGCAAATTGAAAACGATTGCGCACGTCCGACGATCCGTCCATTGTGGAGAACGGATCAAATGCACGCACTTCAATCGAAAATCTCTTGGACAAGAAATCACACAGGTCGATACTTTCGGCTGTACCGCCGACAATCTCCATTCGTGTGAAGAAACTTTGCCCGGTTTCCTTCACATAATAACGAAGTGAGCGATTGATCTCGTCCGCCAATCGCTCGATCACTGCCTTGTCCGCCAATGACAGAGCGTCGGACGTTGCATCCTCGCCGCCCACCGTCTTGAGTCCACGTGCACCAATACCCTGTGTACGCTTTATCTCTTCAGCTTCGCCAAATTTGCAGCCGAGCTTTTTCATGATTTCTTCAGTAAAGGTGTATCCGCCAACCGGCAGATCACGACTGAAAAACATGTCTTTGCGGCCGATGATCAATAAGTTCGTACGTCGAGCGCCGATGTTCAAGAACACGACCACTCCATCGTCCGGCAAGTCTCCGCGCATGAGATAGGAATTCATGGCCGCGAGCGGCTCCAAATCGACCACCCCGGGCTTCAATTCCAATTCACGCAGAATGTCCAGATGGTTATCCAGCACGCGTTTGGTTGTGGCAGCAATAAGAACACGGACTTTATCCGCATCCTTGGGATCTTCGCCGATGATCTGATAGTCGACCACACTTTCACTGCCATCCAGCGGGAGATGTTTGCGCGCCTCTTGCATGATGGATGACGCCATCTCGTCCTCGGTCATCTGCATGGTGCGGATTTCCTTCGCCGCCTGATTCAGTCCACCAACAGAGCTGCCCAGATGAGTCAGACGCTTGGGCTTTACGCCAATTTCCTGAAACATTTCGAGCATGAGCGGCACGATGGTCGTCTTTTTCGGACCATCGAGATCGTACTTTTCCTGCCCTGAGTAGATATTCCGTGTGATGGCTTTCACGAGCTTTTGCCGCCCGTGTGCACCCTTCTCGGACACTACCATTTTGATCGCGTGAGAGCCAATGTCAAGACCCACACGAAGATTCGACTGCATTCCGAACACAAATATCTCCTTAGGACAACGGGATAGTCAGCGAAGGCGATTGCCGCATCCTCCGCCACGGGGGACGAAGCGGAGGATGCGAACAATCTTCGGCGATGCGGATTTCTCCGCAAGAAGGGGAGTTCTTGATGGCAGGATAGAACGCCAATTGCAGAACGCCAAACTCAGAATTCAAGTCAGGCCACCCCCGGCCGACCATTTACCATGGTCTCTGCTCATCGATGTGAGCGTCGACCTAATTGTTCAAGCTTTAGTCTAATTAAATCTTGTCACCGTGCCGTTGTTTTGCGGAGGAGCGTCTTCACCCCATTGCACAATGTCAAACAGCGCATGGCCCGCGTCATCTACGGCATCCAAAAATCCGGGCGGGCGGCGTGACAACAAACGAATGTCATAGCGATACTGCTTACCGTATCCGGTACTTCCGCGCGTGGAACGATGGACATAGCCACGCCGTCTCTGCGTCACCGAACCGTACAGGTAAATAAAACCGCGATCATCCGGTGCACAGGTGCAGACATATCCACTATCCGGGTCGTTCTGATTCTCGAATGTGAAACTGCCGTCATTTCGAGTCTCATTTCCGAGCGCAACCACAGCGGCATTGATGCGGATGTCGGTAAGGTCAGTATTGGGCTGATTCTGCCCTAAACCGTTTGAATTTTCGCGACCATTCTTGGGAGTATTCGCGACCTTAATGTCCGCTTCACTCACGATCCCGAGATAATCGTCGCAACTTGTGGGAACGCGTGCCTGCCTATCATTACTCGGCACGCAGTTGTATCGAATATCGTCCAGTAGGCGAATGGTAAAAGCCGATCCGATCGTAAAGGCTCCGTCCAGTGTACCGTACATTTCCAGCGGGGATTCAAAGAACGCGCAATTGTCACTGATGGACATCGTCCCATTCTGACTGGAGTCGAACGGAGTGCCCGTGGGCCACTTGTACCAAGTGGCACTTGACCCATTGAAAATTACTCTGTAGGTCCAGTCTCCACCGTCGTTAAAAAAGTAGCCGCTGGTCGAGGCACACTCGCGAACCGTGGAAGCCACTTCGGGAATCAACACCGCCGGCTGTTCAAACATCGGCAGAGGACCACGAAACTGCGGGTTGTAACCCACGCCTCGTCCGAAATCGTCTGCAGTGGATGTTACCAGATCGTAGAAGACCGGATTTTCCATAATGTGAATCCGGCTATTCGAATGAACTCGACCATTCAGCGTATCCAGATGCCAGAAGCGAATGATGTCGCCGAAGTTCGTGGTCTCGTAGTTCGACAGGTACATGTAGTCAGAAAAGCTGCGAACAGAAACCCACAAAACTGCGCGGCGCTTGACTTCCTTTGCGTCAGACCGTCCGTCCTGGTAAAAAGGAACGCTCACGACGCCCACCGCGGTGATCTTGAAAATCCTCTCCTGCGCCCAGAAGTTTCCACCGGCTTCAATTAACGGCAGAATCCGAACATTTTCGTACTTTCCGAGGCCGTCCACTTCGGATCCGTTTAGGACAACTTCTCCGAGCGGCAAGTCATTTGCGGGCCGGGTCTTGAGCCATGCGAAGCCCTTTTCCACAATGCCCGTCTGGCCGAGATAGTAGGCCTGCATTGCAGCCACCGTGTGCTTAGACTGGTCACCCTCGTCCACCGACCAGCGCATGAAGGCAACACCTGTCGCAATCATGACGGTCACAATGGCAATCACCGCCACAAGCACAAACCCGCCTTGTTGCGAGTCGGCTGTCTTCATTCTTGTTTCGGTCGTCATACCCCGTCCTCGTTGGGCTGGAAAAATCCCCACCATGATCCCTCCCCAATTATTTTGTGTTCTTCGAGGCAGCTTTCTGTTTATCTTCGCTTAGCCCCCGATTCCTGACTCTCCAGAGCCAGAAAGCAGAGTCTCACGCGAACTGCTCATCCAAACAACAAAACGATTCGGTTAGTCACAAAGGTTCAAATCCGGCACCCATGGATTCCCGACCTTCTGTTCAATACTTCAAAGAACGATCTATTCATCAGTTCGCACCGCATGGGCAATTCGCCCATGCGGTGCGAATGAAAGTTCACATCACACTATCCGCCGAGAACCGAAGTACGGAAGGTATTCGCTTCCATCTCCCAGTTTTGCAGATAAATCGCCGTGTTGTATGTGCGCTCGCGGACATATTCATCGGCGAACAGACCCGTGACATTGTTTCCAAGCAGCTGAGATTTGTAGCGGTAATGCAGGGTCAACGTAACCTGGACAACCCCGCGGCGTTCCTGCCGGAAGTTGGTCTGACCGGTAACGGGTTCGTGTCTGAACCAGCTCTGGTTGCCGCTATAATAATCCTGCCACTCCATCTCGAGACCCTCAACCGAGATTCTGTCCCGTGAGTCAATGGTGGCCTGCTCATCCACTCCCGGCCTGCCGCTGGAGAGGAACAGATATTGATCCTCCGCCCAGTTTGGCTCACGACGGGCATACAGAATTCCGCGATAGGGCTGTTTCGTTACGGCAAGCCGTCCGGCATTGTCAAGACGGTTCCAATAGACCCAATCGCGCAGCCCATCATCCACACGGCCCGGGTCATCCATTACAAAGTCCCAGCGCTGGTTCTGACCACCCTGCATTTGAACAGCTCCCCAACCCCACCCCATAAGGTTAGAGAGATCTTGTAAGGCGGACTGAGCATACTGGTCCATTTGACGATCGATGTTGGCAATCCGCATTTGCTGATTCAAATTACGGTATGCCACCCATGCACCGGTCAAGACAACTCCTGCCAGCATGAAGCTGATCGTCGTCGCCGCCAGTGTCAACCCGCGATCCCGTCGCCGGGTTGATCTCAACTTGATTTGATCTTGCATGATACCCCCCGGTTATCGCTTAATTGGTACCGCCGAAGAGAGCACAATTTGACGTTCCATGTGCTCCTCAGGACGGACATTACCCGACAAGTCGCGCTCTTCCCAAGTTGCGCGGCACGTCACTCTGAAAAAGTCTGGAACTTCGGTTGTCTCCAGCAGGTCCACCGCCTCAATGCGATCACGGTGAACGCGTACATAAGTTGGTACGGCGGTTCCGCCCGTAACCACCTGACTCTGAAGCGGGTAGGATCCGAGATCCCTTTCTCCCAGATTCAGCGAACCGTACATGTCCGGACCAAACTTCCACAGTTCATAGACGGATTGCTCCATCTGGCCGCGCAAAAAATACGCGGCCTTCTTGTAGTTCTCCTGCCTGAGCAGGATATCACGACTGTACGAAACAGCCGCAGTGGTTCCCGCCGTGACGATGGACATAATCGTCAGTCCTACCGCCACGGACACGAGATCCGTTGAACCCTTTTGCCAAGCGAGTTTGAGTCGCATGACCACCCTCCCCTCGGAATGGTTAGTACCCCCACCTAATCCGCACCGACTGGAAAGGTCGCCGAACCCATTCCAGACGAACGGTATTTTGCAAACAGCAGGGCGTCCCTTCCCTGCACAGACCAAAGTTCTGCATCCAGCAACCGGTTACGCCGACTTGCGCGTAAACCGGTCAGCACCTACTCTTGAAGGTTTACCTCGAAGAGCTTCGGATTTTCCGCAACATGGGCAGCAGTCTCACGTGAAATCAGCCCTTTATGCAGAAGCCGGGTCAAATCCTGATCCAAACTCTGCATGCCGGACTTACCGCCAGCCTGAATCACTGAGGGTATTTGATAAATCTTATCCTCACGAATCAGGTTGCGCACCGCTGTCGTCGCCACCATAATTTCAGCCGCAACCACGCGGCCGGCCCCGTCTTTACTTGGCAGCAGCTTTTGTGCCACTACCGCCTCTAACGACTCCGCCAACATAGACCGTACCTGCGTTTTCTGAGCAGCCGGGAAAATGTCGATGATTCGATCAATTGTCTTGGCTGCACTGGACGTGTGAAGCGTCGCAAACACCAAATGGCCGGTTTCCGCAGCTGTCAGAGCCAAAGAAATGGTCTCCAAATCACGCATCTCGCCCACCAGAATTACGTCGGGATCTTCGCGCAGCGCCGCACGCAGGGCGTTAGCAAACGAGTGCGTATTGGCACCGAGCTCACGCTGATTCATCATGCAATTCTTCGAGTCGTGAAAGAACTCCACCGGATCTTCGATGGTGATGATATGGAGTTCTTTATACTCGTTGATCCAGTCAATCATCGTGGCCAACGTGGTCGTCTTTCCGGAACCTGTCGGACCCGTTAACAAAATCAGACCCCGGTCACG
>CAZVXJ010000048.1:0-14187 GCA_964631675.1 uncultured Alphaproteobacteria bacterium | reverse complement strand
GCTGAAATCCATTCATGAATGGCATGTGGATGTCTGTAATGATCATGTCCGGTGGATCCACCAGCACGATGTCCAGGGCGGCTTGGCCGTTGCCAGCGCCCAGACCTTCGTAACCGGAGAATTTGAGGAAGTTGATCAACAGGTCGCGGATGACTTCGTCATCGTCCACTACCAGCACCTTTTTCTTCAACGTCTCCATAGTTCACCTGAGCCTTGCAGTCATTTATTGTTGTTTAGCTTCTGTTAGCGTGAGTTGTTCAGATCCAGCATTGTGATACCTTCGATAGAATAGTTCTTCACAATTGGGTCCGACATCAGTTTGAGCTTGTTCATGATGCTCTTGATCTTCAATGCCTGCTGCTGAATGATGTCCAATGCCTGCTCGTCTTCGGCAGTCAGACTGGGCAGTTTTCGCTGCAAGAGCTGACTGTAGCCCATAATGACTCCGAGCGGCGTGTTGATTTGGTCATTCGCTGTGACCGCAGTTTGTGTGATGGCACGAAGTCTTGCCGATTTTATCTTTTCAGTTTCCAGAGCAAGAACAGGTGTCATGTCGCGCTCTATCACTGAAAACCCGATATACTCCCCCGATGCATTGTGGATCGCGGAATAAGTCGCGTAGACTGAAACTGTTGATCCATCGCTCTTTTTGCGTGTGGCGTCGGATTCCACCAGAGAACCATTTCGCTGACGAATCATGCGAACAATATCGGCGACCTTTCGCGCTGAGTCGGACGTCAGCAGTACGTCGTCCATTGAGCGGCCAAGTATCTCGTCTGGTGTATAACCGTAGAGCTTCTCCGCACCCCGATTCCAGATTTTGAATTTGCCCGACAGGTCGCAGGAGAAGATCGCCTCCTGGCTGAGATTAATCATCAAATCGAGATACTCGCTCACGGAGCGAAGCCGCTCGATCTTTTCCTGGAATTGCTCGTGGATACGTAGAAAGTTGTACTTATTCAGCGCAGTTCTGCAAGCTTCCGTTACCTGATCCAAGATAAGCGGCTTGCGAAGGTAATCGTCCGCCCCGCTCTTGATCAGCTGAACGACCGTCTCTTCTCTTGAATCTGCGGTCATCATGATCACAACGACTTCGGAATGCTCGACTCGCACTCGATCCAGCAACGCCAGGCCATCAGTCCCCGGCAGATGGTAATCAATCAACGCAAGCTGTACATGCGATGCATTCAGCGCCTTCATAGCACTTTCTGCATCGGCTGCGAGCGAGACGTTCCATCCATCGCGACTCAGCAGTCCATTCAGCAGGAACCGAATATCCGGATCATCATCCACTACCAGCACGTTTCCGTAGTATCGAAGCAGCGCACGGTCTTCCGGAACTGACTCAATTTCACCAAGAGCCAAGGCAATCAGGTGAAGCAGGCTGTCCGATTCGTGCGGCTGCTGAAGATAGGCGAAAGCGTGCACATTTCGGGCAACTTCTTCGGCAATGACATCGCGATAAGTGGCAGAGGTCAGAATGACAGGAATCTTATCGCTGCCTTCGAAGATCGGCGACCGCAGGATCCTGCACAATTGAAACCCGTCCACGTGCGGCATTGAAACATCGCTGACAATCAGATCGGGGCGATGTTGACGAGCGAGGGAGATGGCTTCGTCTCCGTCGGCTGCCAACAGCGGACGCGGGTATCCGTTGGCCGCTATCTGTGAAGCCACCAGATTCCGCATGTCGGCGTCGTCATTTACGACGAGAATCAGTGGTCGGTTCTCAGTCACAGCGCTTCGCCTGCTTATCTATCAATTCCGTCAGGATGTTCTTTAGCCGAATGAGCAATTGCTGAACTTCATGTATACGCCGGTCACGACAGGCGAATTCGATTTCTGCCGCAATATCTGTGATCTCACTGAAACCGTATGAGCGGCCCGATCCCCGCAGTTTGTGCGCCAACGACTCAATCGACTCCAAATCGCCGTTCTCTATGACGTCCTGAATCGCTGATATCTTCGCCGGCACCTGAGCTATGTAGTGCCTTCGAAGCTCACTAAACAATCCCTCGTCACGATTACTGGTCATGATTGCATCGCGATAAAGGTCTGCACGGACTCTGCCAACGCTGCTGGGTCAAATGGTTTTGGTAAGACGCCCAGTATCTTGATCGAATCAGCGTGATGAGGCAATGTCTTGAGCGGGCGAGCCGTGAACATTGCCACTCGAATCGGATTCGTGTGCGACGTATGCTCCAATCTCTCTAACAGCTCAAATCCACTCATGTCCGGCATCATGACATCGAGAATCACGAGAGCATACTCACGCGTGGTGATTTCGGCCAGACCTTCCGATCCATTCGTGCAGCTGACCACGTCCAAACCATGCAGCCGAAGCGTAAGCTCAACCAGAGTCCGAATGTCCGGATCGTCCTCAATGAGTAGTACAGTGTTGCTCACGGTTTAGCTCTTCATGGACTGCGGTATGCGAAACGAGAAGCACGTGCCTCGACCGACGGTGGATCGCAGACTAACATCACCACCGTGTTCGCGAATGATGCCGCGCACAATCGACAACCCCAGACCGGTACCGCCTTTCGCGCGGCTCATCGCGCCATTCACTTGAGTGAATTTGTTGAATACATTCTCGAACTCACTCTCCGGGATGCCTGATCCTGTGTCTTCAACTTCACAGATGACCACATCCCCCTCGATCCAGGCTCTGACCGTGACGCTCCCGTGATCGGTGAACTTCACTGCATTACTCAGGAGATTCACAAGGACTTGGTGCAATCTATCGCGGTCCGCGTGAATTGGAAGTTTCGTTGTGAGCTCCGACTGGAGTGCCACGCCTTTGGATTCAGCGTTGACTCGGACAGAATCGATGGCATCTCGGATCACCTCGCTTAGGTCGAATGAATCAAGCGATAGCGATATCAGGCCAGACTCAATTCTCGCAACATCGAGGAGGTCAAGCACCAGCCGGGTTAGACGATCAGCATTTCGTTGACAGATCGTCAGCAATTCACGAGTCGGATTGTCAGTGTTGATAGCTGGATTTCTCAACACCAAATCTACGGAAGCCTTGATTGAAGTCAGCGGTGCTTTCAGCTCGTGCGAAACGATACTGATAAACTCGTCTTTCAGTCGATCCAGCGTTTGCAGCTGCGCGTTGACTTGCTCAAGTGACCTGTTCTTCTCTTCAAGTTCCGCCTGTGCAGCTTCGAGGTGGTGATTCGTCTCGATTACAGCCTTGTTTACCAGTTCGAGAATGTCCTGTTGTTCAGCATACGCCTGTGCAATCTTCTTCTCGTTCGTAATGTCTCTGATCCATTCAAAGCTGCCTACGACAGATCCTGACTCGTTGAATACGGGTTGAGATTCGACAGAAACATAGAGCGGGCCGATCCAGCACACGCGTGTTCGTGGCTCGCGGCGGCTGATTGCAGCAAGTGTAGCACAATCGCATTCGTGATGGACTAGTCCAAGACTCTCGCAGCACGTATCCGACGGAGTGTCACCCACGAGTGTGCGCAGTGCCTCTGACTTCCATGCAACGTGCAAATCCGCCGTTACCAGCCTGCAGAGTACGGGAAACGAGCTCAATGAGCCGATGACCGCTTGATCAACGTTAACCGTTGATTCCGCGGTTGAGCTGCAAAGTGCTGCTGCTTTGGTCAAGATCTCTGAACTTGTGGTTGGCTGATTGGTCGTTGTCATTTCATGTTGCCGAGGCGCGAGCTGGTCTGTTCATGCCTATGGCCGGTCGTCTATGTATTGCAACCTTTAAGTGGAAATATCACTACACAGTTTCCCGATGTACTTGGCCACTCGACTGTCGAGCACGCCGGCGATTTGACTCAAACGCTACGGATCCTCTGTGCGGGAGTCGTCCACGCTTACGTGGGCAAGTTTCGTACCATGCAAAAATGGGACAGCAAGGCTGTTGTCATCGTGTGTAAAGTGCTCGCGGAGGCAACTTTCGAGCGCAGGCCGCTGTGTCCAATTGCAACACTTCGTTAAAGCGCGATGTCCCCAACGCAGGTGAAGGGGAGTTCAGCTGGCTGGGGTGCGGGCGGGGCCGGATGATATGCATCAGGCGGCCCGTGGCCGCCTGATTGGAATTTCGCGTTGCAGAGTTTGCCTATTCGGAGATTTGTCTAGGAGTAAAAGTCCGTGATCGCATCAGCAGTTCCGTCGGTTGCCCGTTGGGTTGCATAGTACCCACTGCGAATCCTGCCGCTGATCTCAGCTTTGCGTTCGAGTGTAAGTTCGGACAGTCTGCCAGACAGCGAGTTTTCCCCTGACAAGGCCTCAGATGCGGCCAACAAGATTGGGGACAAGTCCAGTTTGTCGCCATGAACGGTGTCCGTCTGAAGCGCTTCCTGACGTTTCTGCCCATCTTCGGGCTTGTCAGCCCGATTAACATCCAACCGACGAATTTGCGAGGACAGGTCTTGAACTTTCATAGTAGAATATTTCTTTGAGTCTGGTAGCTTGCTATAGCCAAAGTGTTAGCAAGTAGTGTGCCAATACACTACTTCCACGCGGTTTCAGGTGCCGATTCGGCCGTTCCGTTCTCCCGGAGTCGCTCGAAGAGTTCGCCCCACGCGCTTCGAATGTCCGCCAAGGAGTGGACGACCTGATCAAACTGCGATGGGTCCTTGTGTATGTTGGCGACAGTGACCTTTGTAGCCAAAAAGTCGTACATGCGATCTATGTGCTCTGCCGACTCGCCCCCTGCTTTTAAGTCAAGGCTGTTACGAAGTTCACGGAAGCAGAGCATGGCGGAATCAACTGCCTGACCTTTCTGCTGCCAGTTTCCATTGCGCAGATGTTCAGAGGCCTCGCGCGTATAGCGGATAGCCGAATCCAACAGGAGCAGAACCAGTTGAGTTTCACTGCAGGAAGCATCAGCTATCTTGTAAGAAGTCGTTACGGGATTAGCTTTCATTTTCGTTACTGAAGTACGCTGGAGAGAAACGCACTCTGATTACGCATTTGCGAGAGCGCGGTCTCGAGTTGACTAAATTGGCGACGCAGCCGTTTTTCTATTGCATCAAGACGAACGTTCCAGGATTCGATCTGCCGATCCAACGATTCGATTGAGTTGTTCAGATTTTCTTCCGCGAAATTTATCGTGCCTGAGTCGGGATCCGATATCTGTGCAGCTTCTGCTGCCAGCACTCCGGCTGCACCCTTGCCAAACCGGATGGTTGATGATATCGATCCGGGGCCAGTTCCCGGTCGAGTCCAGCCCAAGACAAGACCTTCGCTTGCTGTGCCTTCAACGCCGCGGATGATGTTACCATCCACAGCGGCACTCTGTCCGTTGATTGTTGCCGCTGTCAGATTACCAGAGGCATCATAGTCCACCGATACCGTGAAGTTGCCCGGAACTGTATGATGGTCGTCGTCAATAAAGAAGAGCTTGTTGTCAGTTGATGAAAACGTCTGAGTGAACAGGTTTACGACGTCATCGAAATTATCGTCAATAGCGGCATTGAGATCTGTCTGATCGATGGTTAGCAGGCCGTTGGTCGATGCGCGAACACCGACTACCGCGAGGCTGTCGAAGAGCGATCCCTCCGGAAGTCCTTGTAATGCTACGGAAGACGCGGTTTGCAGCCGATGACGAATCGTACTCAGAAAGCCGTCGCCCAGAAGAGGGGCCGCCGTCTCGTTTTCGGCATCATACGCTGAAAACGACCGAAGATCAGTCATCACGGAGTTGTATGCGTCCACAAAGCCCTGTATCTTGGCTTTGACAGCATCCTTGTCATTGGAGATCGAAATCTCCACGACATCTCCCGGAGAGGCGGATAGCAGGTCTAGCGTGACCCCGGCAATTATCCCGTTTACAGAGTTTGATGAAGGACTCATATAGATGCCGTCGATCCGCAGTGAGGCGTCTTGAGCGGCGGTCAGAGACGGATTGAACACGTCCACGTCAAACGACTCTCCAGCCTGCAGCGTGCCGGCCGCAAATGAGAGCTGAACTCCCTCCGCCACTGCGATGTTTGCCCCTGCATACCCGTTCGGAATCACTATGGATCCGGAAGTGCCCAGGCTATCCACCCAGTTCACTGTAATATCCCCCGCTCCAACGGTCTGAGCGCCGCTTCCGCCGACCGTGAAGGAGTAACTCTTGTTGGCCGTGCCAGTGTACGTGCCGGCAGTTGTGATGGCAGAAGTTCCCGTCCAGCCCTGGTGTGTTTCTGCAACGTCTATCCGCTTGTTCGCAAAGTCGAGATTGGTGGGATTTGACGTGACCGTAATCGTATTGTCCACCCCGGTATCGTTCGCGGTCAGTACAAGCCGGTATGAATTCGAGGCCGAACCGTCATCGATGATCGTTGCGGTCAGGTAGTTGTCATTCTCTGAATCATTGTTGATCAGATTCTTTAGCTGCTCGAGCGTGGTCGAAGCGGAGAGATCTGCGTCCGCGATCGTAATGGTCTGACCATCAATCGTGATTACCATATTGCCTCCCGAGTCGCCGACGCCAGTTGAATTCTGGTCTGGCCAGCCCTGCGAGGCAATTCGGTGAGCAGTTGCGAGCTGCAGAACTTCGATGGAATGGGCTCCTACCGATGCGGAGGCATCAGCGGTCACGGAGACTATGGAGTCGTCAGAATTTGACACTGCCTTCACAGAGAATTCCGAGCGACGGTCGATGCCCTCAGCCGCAGACTGAAGCGAGAGAATCTTGCTTTGGATCTGAGCCCACAGGCTTAACTTGGTCTCATTCTCCTGCTTGCGGTTCTGAAGCAACGAGGAACGCCGCTGCTCGATCGCAAGAAGCTGCTGAATGGTTGTCTCCCAGTCAATGCCGGAGACAAGCCCGGAAACTGTTGAAGTCGGTGTTGACATGATTCGCTCCATGCGAAGACGACGCCTGGAAAGTAGTCCGCTGTCACTTTGGGCGGCAGACTACCTCTCCGGCGTCGTCTTCTTTTCGGAAGCGAAGGGTTGTTAGCCGACCAACTGGGCGACGATGTTTGGCAACTGATTTGCCGTACTCAGCATCGAGACACCCGTCTGCATCAGAATCTGTGCGCGCGTGAAGTTCGACATCTCCGCCGCGAAATCCGCGTCACGAATCGTTGACTCTGAAGCGACCGCGTTCTCGTGAGATATCTTCAGATTCAATATCGTATTCTGCAGGCGCTCGACCATGGAACCGATGAACGTGCGCTCTGTATCTTTCGAATTGATCGCATCAATCAGAGACTCGATGGCCGCCTGCGCGCTCGCGGTATTTGACACATCCAAACCGTCAAGCGCGAGAGCAGAGGACGTCATTCCACCCAGGTTGACATAGTAGTAATCCTGAGCGACGTTGTTATGCTCACCAATGTGGAACTTTATCCCGCCTGCACTGGCAGCCGTCGTAACCGCGTTGTATCCGAGGGCGAGCGTGGTGTCCGTATTGATGGACGCCGCGGCGCGAGTACCGTCAAGCAAATAGAAACCATTGTAGTTGGTCGTTCGGGCGATGCGATCGACCTCCGACTTCAACTGTTGAAACTCAACGTTGGCGACCTGACGGTCCAGTGTCGTGAGCACACCATTCGCTGCCTGGACAGCGATTGCGCGCATGCGAACCAGTTTCTCATCAATAACAGCCAAGGCACCTTCAGCCGTTTGCAGCATATTGACGTTATAATTCGCATTCTTCTCGGCTTCTTCCATTCCAACTATGTTGGCACGCAATCTTTCCGAGATTCCAAGACCCGTCGGATCATCCCACGCATAGTTGATGCGCAGCCCGCTGGACAGCCTTTGGACTGCACGGTCGAGATCATTCTGCGACGTCCAGATGGACCGTTGTCCAGACAACGAAAGCAGATTATGATTGATCCTCGTACTCATTCGCTTCCTCCTCCGATAGCCGTATCTTAAGTGGTGAAATTCCGTTTGGAATCACATCCCCGAGGCATGAGCACCGGGGGTTCGTTGAAGTTATCGGCTACTTTGGACAGGACTTGAGTCTTTTGGACCTCGCACTCTAGAGTTTAGTCAATTGTCGGCCTTGTGTTGCGATTCAGCCACGCATTCAGGCTTAGGAGCAGCCAGTGCTTTCGATTCGCCCAATCACTTGCCGGCAGGCACATAAGCTTGCTCAGCTCGGACATGTTGAAGATTGTCGACATGGCTTCTGATTTTTTCAAATCTGAGATTGTCCGTTGTCCAATGTCCGATTGCAGGAGAAGTTCCAGCTTGATGTCAAATGCCCGTTTGGGCCGAGCCAGCACTTCGGGGGGTACGAGGTCTGACACTGCCATCCTCAACAGGCCCTTATCAATCCCGGAACTGGGCCGCATCATGAGGTCAGGCAAGGACAGGACAAAGTCAACAAGATCCCTGTCCAAGAAAGGTACTCTACCCTCTACTGAAGTCGCCATGGTTGCCCCGTCAAGTCGGCTGAGCAAGTGTGGCAGATGATTTTGCAGCAACATATGACGATCGGCGTTCCCTGAAGCCCACTCAGAATCAGGAAACTGATTGAACGGATTTGACCCGTCTTCCCAATCAAGAGCCTCCTGCCACTCGGGATTGAGTATTTTTCGAAGTTCGGTGCGGCTAAACCACGATGTTATCCCGGAAACAAAATCCGAGTCAGAAGTCAGTGATGCTCCCGGATACTGAGCAGCCAGAGCTCGAAGCGGCAACGTGTTTCCACGTGCACTTTCGGTCTGGGCGTTTCGGTATGCGGCGAGTGCTCCGAGCAGATATGAGTAGCCACCGAACAATTCATCTGCGCCTTCTCCACACAGAACAGCCTTTACGTCCCGAGATGCTCGCTGTGCCAGTGCATAAATCAGGACTTCGTTGGGTAGGACGACCGGAACGCCGCGGACAGATGAAAGTTTTCGCAGGCGTGCGAAGAACTCTTCTGCCAACAATTGGTACCCATAGTGTTCGGTTCCAAAATTTTTGGCTGTTTGAGCCGCATCGCAGAGTTCGGCTTCATCGCCCATGAGTCCGATGCAGTAAGTACGTGGCCTTTCGGGTTTGACCGCCTTCATTAGTCCTACGACAACTGCACTATCCAGCCCTCCCGACAGAAAGGCACCGACGCTCGCTTCGGCCTCCACTTGGCGTCCAACACTTAAATGAAGCAAGTGGCGGATCTTGGCGCAGACATAGCTCAACTCAACGTTTGACCCAGAGACTAGATTTGGGTAATTCGACCAGCGACGGCTTGTAATTCCTTTGCCTGTGACTACGACTGCGTGTCCCGGTGCCACGGCACTCAGTCCAGCCGTGAAACTCGCACTTCCGTCAACTGTGTGACTATAAAGCAGGAATCGAATAAGACCGTTCCGGGATATACTGTCAATTCCTGCAGATGTAAAGAACGATCCCGGCTCACTGCCAAATTCCACCGAGCCGTTTGAAGCCCGGTAGTACAGGGGTTTGATCCCCTCCCTGTCACGAACCAGATGCAGAGCATCTGATTTGAGGTCGTAAAGCGCAAAGGCGAACATACCATTTAACTTTCGCCATGCATCTGCACCCCAGGTTTCATACACCGCGAGAATGACCTCGGTATCGCTGCTGGTGCGAAACGAATAACCACGTACGCGTAGTTCCTCTCGAAGTTCTGGCGCATTGAAGATCTCCCCATTAAAGGAGATTACGCAACCTGAAGCCGCCGACATAGGTTGCGTACCGTGTTCGAGATCTGAAAACGCCAGTCTGGAGTGTGCCAGACCGACACGCCGTGAGATCCACACCCCACTGCTCTCAGGACCACGGTGGGCAATACGATCAAGGCGCTGCCTGAGCATTGCCGGAGCAACTACTACAGACTCGTCGAATGAGTATTCTCCCACAATACCGCACATCAGGTAGACGAGTCTACTCTGTGTCCAACAATATGACGACGACTGTAAGTGTTGGAAACTGATCTTGCCGCTACAAGCCTGGATAGCCTCTCACCTAACAGTTGCTGCCGCGTCATCGCCTCACGAACCACATACCGGTCGATCGCCGACAGCCTTGATATTAGCTCACTGCATACCACCGAGTCAGGATGTTCCGCGGCTATCTTCGTCTCCCGGCCATGACCCGGCTGCCATCCCATAGCACGCAGCTGATCTAGTGTGCGGGACAATTCATCGAGCACGCTGAGTTTCTCATCAATGATGTGGCAGAGTGATTCCGCTTCATTTCTGTCGATATGGCTCAGCTGCTGAGTGGTCAATTGAATGAGCATCTCCAAGATGTGCTTTAGATCGCCTAACTTTGTGGCAAGCATCGAGTTCTTGGGGTATCCGCCGAGTTTTGGGTCCATGGTAATTTAACTCAGAAGCCTGTTACCCAACCAGCTGAGCCACTATTGTCGGTATCTGATTCGCCTGAGCCAGCATGCTCACTCCGGTTTGCATCAGGATCTGCGAGCGCGTAAACTCAGACATTTCGGCCGCAAAATCGGCATCACGAATCATCGACTCCGAGGCAGTTGCAGACTCCGTCGAAATCTTCAGATTTAGAATAGTGTTCTGCAGTCGGGAAACCATTGAGCCCAGGAACGTTCTGGTCACGTCCTTTGAGCTGATAGCGTCTATCAGGAGTTCAATCGCATCCTGTGCACTCGCTGTGTTCGATACATCAAGCTGATCGAGGGCGAGGGCCGAGGACGTCATACCGGCAATGTTGATCCAGTAGTAATCCTGCCCCAAAACGTTGTTCTCGCCGATATGGAACTTGATTGAATTGGAGCCTCCGGCCGTGGTAACAGCGTTGTATCCAAGTGCGAGCGTAGTATCAGCGTTCAAGCTGGCGGAAGCCCGGCTTCCATCCAATAAGTAGAATCCATTGTAGTTCGTTGTGCGAGCAATTCGATCCACTTCGGATTTCAGTTGCTGGAATTCCACATTAGCGACCTGGCGATCGAGTGTTGTCAAGACTCCGTTTGCTGCTTGAACCGCAATCGCACGCATGCGAATCAGTTTCTCGTCTATGACGCCCAGCGCACCCTCTGCGGTCTGAAGCATGTTCACATCGTAGTTTGCGTTCTTCTCAGCTTCGTGCATGCCTTCGATTGAGGCACGCAGGCGCTCTGAGATACCCAGTCCGGTCGGGTCATCCCATGCATAGTTGATGCGCAAACCTGATGAGAGGCGCTGGACCGCTGTGTCAAGACTCTGCTGGCTTGTCCAAATGGCCCGTTGTCCACCCAGGGAAAGCAAATTGTGATTTATTCTGGTACTCATGCTCGTATTGTGTGCGTTGAATTGTTAACAGATGACCTAGTCACGCGACAATTTTTTCAAGAGATAGTCTGACATCGCCCGTGCGAGCTCAGCCACCGGGTCTGACGCAGGCACCTCCGTCTTTTCAATTGCCTTCAGGAGTTCAAGTTTCCTTCGTGCTCCATCAATAGTGTATCCTTGCACTTTGACAAGATAGTTGATCTTCTCGAGGTCGGCGATGCTGCGCTCGTCATAGCGGCGTTGATTGCCTGTGGTCCTGAGCGGCTCCAAGAACTTCTCGAATTCCCGTTCCCAATATCGAATGGTCGGCTTGGGTATACCCGTGATGGCGTGTACTTGTCCGATTGAAAACTGCTTCGGCCGATTGAGGCCCCGTATTTTGCTCATGTCATACACTCCCGTTATCCCTGAAATTCGGCGGCGCTTTATCGCAGCCTCAATCTCATTATCGGTTTCCGGGAGGTGAAACTTTAACATTTTCGAATAATCATTTCTCAAGATTCTTGAGGCAGACCTTGGACTAACTTTCAACCGTTTGAGTAGCGACCTGATGCATGTCCATCTTCGTGATTAAATCACTCCAATCGGAAAGATGAGTTGGAAGCTCATATTGCAGTTCATCTGCCACGGCAATATAGTCAGCGATAGATTGCGCCTTGTATATCCGGTCAAGCACGGGGATCATCCGCTCCGCCGCTCTGTTCAAGTTCTGGCGTGTCAATAGATGGGTCGGGGCAGTTCCGGACCGTGCACAGAGCTCGAGCCCGTTCAGCATGAGCTTCAGATTCTCGAGACATGCCGCCAATTCGTTGTTCGCTGCCACTTCATCGCCCAGTCTGAACTTTCGCGCCAATGGTGCAAGTTCCGTGAGCATCCGTGAAATCAAGTCTTGAACATCGGAAAGTGTTGACTTACGGAGATGATCGGGATCCTGAATCATCAGGTCCAGTTGGGAGATCATTCGTACCGGTGTGGCCATTCGTTGCCGCGCCTGCCAGCCGATAGGGACGGGTCGATTGTCCATTCGCACTTGAGTCACGACTTTGCCAGAGCGGTGGATTTCCTGCTTTAGCTCCGTTAAGACTTCGCCCACGGTTTGCTCACCCTCGGCCGATTTGGGGAGTTCGAATCCATTGAGAAGAATCTTCATTTCAAGTCTCCATGACGTGATGATGTGATAAGTGTTTTTGCAGCTGTAGATCGGCTGTTCCTGCCATCGCCTGCATGGCCAGAGTCAGCACATGCGCCAATGTCTCGCTTTCCTTGGCCAGTGCCCAGAGCGATGTGCTATTCAGGCTCACTTTGCCTAGCTCATAGTAATTCCATAAGCTCAAGAGAGGGCCGTGACTGGAGCATTGCTCTGCAATGCGGAGATCATTCCGGCGAATGAGTTCGGCTATCTCAAGCCGCTGTTCGCGGACTGAGTTGTTTGCGCAGGAATCAGCGAGAATCGAGTAGTATCCTACGGCACGCCGGAAGAGCTCTGCCGCACGACTTGCGGCTCTGGTTAGTTTATCGTCAAGTATTGCGTCCGGCCGTGGGGACATTCCTCTCCCTTCAAGTATTGACATCCAAACTGCTCGCATAACTGTTTGAATGGAGTCGCGATCGTCTCCGGATTGAGGATTTAAGCGAAAAAGTTCGAGCATCCCATCGGTCGTCGAGAATTGAGTCTCATAGACGCGGCTGGTTATCTGCGAGACCGAGATTGTGTTCTCGGGATTTAGGCCTAATTTAAGCGCAACCAGACTCATTACTTCTCCAACAGATACCGAACGGGCACATCTGTCGGACATGCATGGATTACTTGGCGCGCAAGGGAAACATGCTCCCGACGGCTCTATTACAAAGTTACCAAGGCCATAAGGAGCCGTCTCATATCCCAGAGCGGTACCAACCGTAATTGCGATCACGGGAGTTCCTACAGCTGCCGCTATGTGCATAGGACCGGAGTCGTTGCTTATGAGTAAATCGCAGTGGTCAAGATGATCCACAAGTTCATTCGGCGAGGTTCTTCCAATCAGAAGTTCGACGCACGGCAAACCAGCGAATGCAGCAGCGAGTGCCTGGTCACGAGGACCTCCAATAATGGTGATTTTCCCGACTCCGTGCTTCACTAATTCGGAACAAAGATTTACGAAGTAAACTGTTGGCCACTGCTTCGCAGCCTGTGATGCGCCGGGGTGAATTGCAATGTGCCTTGCATCGGGACCGGTGTTTTGCTTGCGGTCGTATGCTCGGCGTGGGGTTTGGAGCAGTACATTTCTGTGCTCGGTCCAAGGGATACCCCTGACGCAATTCGCATAGATGTCGACGAGATTGAACTGACACCAAGGCCTGGCGAGGTTTGTTGCAAAAAAGTACCTGAGCCACGGCGAGTTGACGCGCTGAAGTCCGGACGGATCAAGGGTTACGCCATGGGCTCTCCCCTCTGAAATCAGATATGCAAGGACGGCAGACGGTTTGGTATGAGTAAAATTCCAAACCAGGTCATAACCTTCATCCGCCAAACTATTTACGATTTCACGATATGCTTTTGTCGCCCCTGCAAGTCTCACCTGATGAGCCGATGACAACGGCGGCAGCAGGTCTTGCATATTCATCGTGATGATGCGATCGATTGCCGGCGCCAGCGATGCTACAGGTGCAAAGCACTCCTCGGTAAGCATGTGAATCAGGGACTCCGGATAGCGCGATTTCAGCCTTTTCAGGAACGAAGTCATTTGCACGATATCGCCCATCCGTGTATGCGAGAGGATCAGGATCTTATGCATATGACTCTCGCAGTCGTGTCTGCTTCCCCGAATTCAGTCCGGCACTTCGAATGAACTGCATGGCTGTATTCAATTCGTCAATCGTGGCCAAAGTACTTGTCATCCAAGACATCGGGTCTTCAGCGGGGATAAGATGTTGCTTGGTCTCGAAATATTCCGCAAGGGGTAAGAAGTGCGGACAATTGATCGAGACTCCTTGCACAAATTCCGAATAGAAACCGGGCAAATTCCTTAGAAACGAT
>CAZVXJ010000047.1:0-14188 GCA_964631675.1 uncultured Alphaproteobacteria bacterium | reverse complement strand
ACGCTCACCGGATTATTGACTGAATCTGACTGATGCCTGTCCTCAAACCACAAGCCCTGCTTTACCGCACTTTTAGCGGCACCACTGAATCTGACTGATGCCTGCCCTCAAACCACAACCCACATACGCGCGCGAAACGCAACCCTCCGACTGAATCTGACTGATGCCTGCCCTCAAACCACAACACCGCGTTTGAGATTGCGGCATCCCGCCATACTGAATCTGACTGATGCCTGCCCTCAAACCACAACCGAAAATCGAATATCGGGCAGGCTACGCGTAGCCCAATATACGATTTTCGTTGATTTATTCAATAGGTGTTTAGAGACTGCAGAAAATAGCGTTGCAAGCAACGCGCTACCCCCCTTGTGTTCCCCCCAAAACAAGTTTTGGGGGGAAGAAACATGGTATAACAACAGCGGCGACTCCCAGGGGTCGCCGCTGCCATTCAAACCGGTTCACTGACCGCTTGAAGAGGAAGTTTCTTAGGGTAACAGGGTTCTGGCCAGATCAAGACTGGATAGATAATCCATCAGCGGGCGCGGATAAATTCCCAGCAGCGTGATGGCCGCAGTGAGTCCGTAGGCGGCAAATTGCGGCGTCCGCTTGGAGGGAAGCGGCGCGAATTGCTCATCGGGTTTTCCGAAGTAGGCGGACTTGACGAGCAGCAGATAATAGTAGAGCGAAATCACACTGTTGGTGATGGCAATCACCACGAACCAGGTGTGGCCGTTTTCCGCAGCACTGCTGAAGAGCAGCCATTTGCCGAAGAATCCCGAGAGCGGCGGCACACCCGCGAGCGAAAACAGCGAAACCATGAGCGCCATCGCCATCAGCGCATTGCGCTTGTGCAAGCCGTGAAAGCTGTTTACTTCGGGATCCTGCGTCTGCGTTTCCATCTCCAGCGCCACCATGAACAGCACGATGTTCATTAACAAGTAAACAACCGAGTAGTAAACTACGGCTTGCGATGAAGATTCCGCAAAACCGATCATGCCGAGCAGAATGTATCCCGCCTGCGCGATGCTGGAATAGGCGAACAGCCGCTTGACTTTGGTTTGCCGGAACGCCACGAAGTTGCCGTACGTCATCGTCACGACGGCAATTATACCGATCGTGACCTCCATTCGCGGCAGGTAGGTGTGTGTCATGAACACGATGCGAAACAGTGCGGCAATTCCCGCGAGCTTGGAGACCGAAGCCAAAAACATGGCCGTGGGTGTGGCTGCGCCGTCATAGGCATCCGGCGCCCACACATGAAACGGGAACGCCGCGAGCTTGAACAAGAATGAGCTGAATACCATCACCAAACCGGGAACAAGCAGCGCATGCGCGGCCGTCGGATTCTGCAGTTCAGCCATCAAATCCGTGAACCCCAGTCCGCTCGTCGCGCCGTAGATGAAACTCAATCCGTAGAGTCCAATGGCGCTGGAAACGGCGCCAATCAAAAAATACTTCACAGTACTCTCAATGGACTCGGTTCGGTCGCGCCGCATTCCCACCATTGCATAAACCGAATAGGCTACGAGTTCCATCGAAAGGTAGAGCACCAGGAAGTTATACACGCTGGCCAGCATCATCATGCCCAATCCGGCGGAGTAGAACAGCAGGTAGTATTCGGAACGATGCTGCTGGGGAATCGAACGCAGCGGCCAGCCGAGCGCCGCATTCAGCGAGAGACCGACGGCAATCAGCAATTTGAAGAACTGCGAGTAGGCATCAATCCGGTACGAATCGGAAAACAGCATTGCAGTTTCATGCGCGGCCATGGCCGCGCAAATGACAACGACCAATGACCAGAGCATCGCCACTTTGCGAATGGTGGCAGCTGCAAGATCGTCCTTCAGGCTCAGCGCGAAGATCAGCAACAGGCCAACGGCGGCGGCAAATTCCGGAAGAAGGTTCATTACCATGGGAATCTCGCTCGCGAATAAAGTGAGATGACGTCACTGAGCAGGCGCGGCACGATGCCGAAAAGAATAATCAAACCTGCGAGCGCCACACGCGCAGATCCGCTGAAGATTCGCAGGTCGTTCACTTCCGGAGTGAGGCCCGACGTGGGGCCGAAGAACACACGCTGCAGGACTCTGAGCATGTAGAAGGCTCCGAATACCAAGCTGGGTACGGCGATCAACGTCAGGATGGGAAATTGCTGGAATGCTCCGACGAAAATCATGAACTCAGCCGGGAAGCCCGACAGACCGGGTAACCCGACTCCCGCCAGACCCGCGAGAATAAAGCAAACCGAAACCCATGGCGCTTTTCTGGCGAGTCCGCCGTATTCGTTCACATCGCGTGAGTGCGTTTGCTCGTAGATGAAACCTACCGCGGAGAAGAATAGCGCGGTCATGATGCCGTGTGCGAACATCTGATAGACTGCGCCCGTGATGGCGTAGGACGTTCCCGCCGCGAGGCCGAACATCACGAGTCCCATGTGCGAAACGGAAGAGTAGCCGATCATATATTTCAAGTCGGTCTGCTGCGCGGCCACCAGCGCGCCGTACACAATTCCCGCGCAGGACAAAATCGCGGCAATCAACGACCAACCGTCCGCTCCGGCGGGGAATAATTCAATGCCGAATCGAAGTACTCCGTAGGCTCCAAGCTTCATCAGCACTCCCGCGTGCAGCATGGACACCGCAGTGGGCGCCGCAACGTGTCCGTCCGGCGACCAGTTGTGGAGTGGGAACATGGCGGCCAGCGTGCCAAACCCGAACAGCATCAGCGGATAGATGATGTCCTGCATTTGAGAGGATATCATGCCGTAGTCGCGGATTATCATGAAGTCGAATGTACGCACCGCTGAAGTATAGTACGTGAGAATCAGTCCGATAAAAACGAGTCCGCTTCCGGCCAGCAGCATGATCGTCAGTTTCAGAGCGGCATATTCCTTGTTCGTGGAACCCCAGATGCCGATGAGCAGGTACATCGGAATCACGGCTACTTCAAAGAAGATGAAGAACAGCAGCATATCCAGACAGATGAAGCTGCCAAAGACGCCGGTCACGAGCAGCAAAAACAAAATGAAATATTCCTTGACACGGAAGCTCACCGAAAACGAGGTGATGACTCCGGTGAGCATCACGATGGCATTCAGCAGGACGAGAATCGCCCCCACACCGTCCACCGCGACATGATACGATGAATTCATCCAGGGCATCCATTCATACTGCTCGTCAAACTGGAAACCGCCCAGCGCGTCGTCGTACATGGCGAACATGTAGACTGAAAAGAATGTGGCGACCAGTGACACGGCCAGCGAAATTCGCCGCGCCAATGCCTCACGTTCGGGCGGCACCGCCAGCAGCAGCAGCACTCCGGCCAGCGGACAGAGCAGGATGATGGAGAGCAGCGGCAGTGAATTCATGATGTGCGTTGTCTCAGCCATTGTAGAGTACAAATAGAACCACGGCGACCGCCGCGAAAATCAAACCCAGATATTGCTGCAATTCTCCGGACTGCAGCCTCGAAAAAGCCCGAGCGGTGTTCATGCAGGAAGACCCGATGCCATCCAGCGCGCCTTTGACTTGCGCAATTTCAAAGTTGCGCAGCACTTTTGTGAAGGGCAAATAGAAGCCGTGCACGATTTTCTCATAGCTCCAGTCCAGATACCATTTTTCACGCAGCACGCGGGCAAAGTTCGGCAAGAGTCCCGCCGGATCTGCAGCTCTCTTGAAATAGAAAACTCGTGCGGCATAACCAATACCGGCCAGTGCAGAGAGGGTTGAGAGTGTAATCGTCATCATCACGGCGGTGGAATGTTCGGCATGCGCGACGTGGAACCAGTGTGCCGAGGCATAATTCCACACATTGCCGGCGAAGGCGGCACCGATGGTAAGTACTGCCAGCGGCAGCACCATCCACGATCCGGTATGCAGGTGCGTGCCAGGTTCAGGCTCGGTCTTCAGCATGAGGAAGACGACACGAAACATGTAATAAGATGTAAGCAGGACTCCCACAAGGGCGGCTCCGAACAGAATATAATGCCCTTCAACGAGCAAATGCTCCAATATCGCATCCTTGCTGTAGAATCCTGCGAACGGAAAAATTCCGGCCAACGCCAGCGAGCCTGCCGCCAGCGAAATCATAGCCAGTTTCATCTTTCGCCCGCCAGCCCGTGCAATGTCGGTGATCGTATTGCTGTGCGCGGCATGAATGAACGCACCTGCCGCGAGGAACAGCAACGCCTTGAAGAACGCATGCGTGAACAGGTGCATCATTCCCGCCACCACGGCACCCGTACAGATGCCCGTAATCATGTAGCCGAGCTGGCTGATCGTTGAGTATGCCAAGACCCGTTTGATATCACTCTGCACTACGGCGACAGCACCGGACATCAAAGCTGTGAGCATGGCCACGCCGGCCATGATGTGCCACGCCGAGACAGTTAACTCACTGCCTGCGCTCATCAGGAAGGAATTGCGAGCCAGTAAATACACACCGGCCGCCACCATGGTTGCCGCGTGAATCAGCGCACTCACGGGAGTCGGGCCTTCCATGGCATCGGGCAGCCAGCCGTAGAGTGGGAATTGCGCGCTCTTTCCTGCCACGGCCATGAACAGGCCGATGGACACCCACATGGCCACATCAGCGCCTGCGAAAGGCAGAAGCCACGTCGTCTTTGCACCTTCACCCGCCAATGCGCCGAAGTCCACACTTCCGCAGAGCACAAAAGTAATCAGGATGGCGGCAAAGAAGCCCAGATCGCCGAGCCGCGTCATGACGAAAGCTTTTCGCGCAGCGGTTGCGGCGGAGGGCAATTGATACCAGAATCCAATCAGCAGATACGATCCGAGTCCCACGAGTTCCCAGCACATGTAGGACTGAAACAGATTTGGAGCAACCGTGAAGCCCATCATCGCAAAGCAGAACAGGGAAATGAAGGCGAAGAATTTTGCCTGTCGCTCGTCGTGATCCATATAGGAAAACGAATACCATTGCACAAGAAAACCGACCACAGCGACGACCCACAGCATGATGAGAGACAGCGGATCGAGCAGTACGCCGAGTGTAAAGGCCGTCTCGCCCAGCATCAGCCATTCGAAGGACCAGACTTCGCGATACTGCGGTGAACCGACCTGCCAGAGCAGCCAGGAAGAGCACACCAGGCTGACGAGCATCGCGGAAAGCGACACGAGTCTGGCGGTCCATTTGGTGCGCAGCAAGAAGCCCGATATCACTGCAAAGGCCGCGAGCGGGGAAAGCACGGTGACGATGGCGAGTAGGATGTTCGTTGAAATCATGATACGATTACCCGCGCAGGTGATCCACTTTTTCGATATTGATCATGCGGTAGTGCCTGAATACGGCGAAGACGATTGCCAGAAACAGCGTGGCTTCTGCAGCAGCCAGTCCAATCACGAACAGCGACATCACTTGACCGGAGATGGAATGGGGTGCCAGAAAGTAGTTAAAGGCCATAAAGTTGATATTGGCCGCGTTGAGCATTAGCTCGAGTGAAATCAGGATGCCGACCAGATTTCTGCGTTCCATCAGACCGAAAATGCCCAGGCCAAACATGATGAAGGAAATGATCAGGAAGCTGCCGAGAGTCGGAGTCACGAATGCACCTCCGTCATCTCTTCGGTCTTGCGGGAAGGCTGCATGACGGTTTCCTGTCTCTGCGATTCGGCGTCGGCCTTAAGCGGCGGCAAATCTCGCGCAATCACAATGGCACCGATAATTACAATGGTCAGCACGAGTGAGATGATCTCGAACGGAAACACGAAAGTGCTCAGCATGGCTTGGCCGATTTCCTGAATGCTCACATCGGTGGTGCGCGGTGCTGCAATGACAAACGGCTGGCGAAGCGCAATCCAGGCCAGCGGCGCGACAAAGGCCAAAGCAATCAGCGCGGCAGCAAGTGCCTTCCTGGGGCTGCGTTTCGGTCTCTGCAGGTAATAGGGCGGGGAGAGCATGAGTGTGAAGACAATCGCAATGGCGACCGCTCCGAGATAGACAAGCAGCTGCACGACGGAAACGACTTCTCCGTTCAGCGGAACAAAGAGTCCGGCGGTTCCCACGAGCGCGATTGCAAGCCCGAGTGCCGCATGAAAGATGTGCTTCGCGCCGACGGCGATCACCGAGCCGGTCAAGGCCAGCACGGTTCCAGCTATGTATAAAAAGGTATCCATTACAGTTTACGCAGTCTTTGCGCCACCGGATCGTTCTCCGGCTGAATCTGCTGCGCCCGCAGAATGGTTCGTTTCAGCGAACTTGGCTGATGCACGGCCGTGTCTGATACCTTGCTGTGCTCAAGAGCAACCGTCGGACAAACATCCACGCAGAGTCCGCAGTAGCAGCAAAGTGCGTCATCAATTACAAAATCCACCGGCACACTCTTGTTCTGTTCATTCTTGGTGAGCGTCAACACGGGAATCGCATTGGTCGGACAGGTGCGCTGACAAGCCAGACAGGCAACGCACTTGTGTGCATCACTCTCATCGGTAATCAGCCGCACCGGTCCGCGAAATGCGGGCGCCATCGGCACCTCTTCGTGCGGGTAACGGACCGTGACCGTCTTGCGAAACATGGTGCGAAAGGTCACGCCGAGGCCCGAAAGCAGACTGGCAATACCGGGGAAGAATCTGTTGCTCATACTTGCACCATCATCGATAAACCACCGCAGAGACAAGCAGATTCACGATGGCGAGAGGCATGAGAATCTTCCAGTTCAGGTTCATAAGTTGATCTGAGCGTAAACGAGGGAACGTCCAGCGCAGCCACATGATTACAAATACCACAATGTAAGTCTTGAGTAGAAACCAAACCGCACCCGCCAGCCACGGTCCGTTCCAGCCGCCGAGGAAAAACAGCGTGGTGGTTGCTGCAAGAATGAACACTTGCGTGTATTCGGCGAGGAAAAACAGGGCGAAGCGCATACCTGTAAACTCGGTGTGATATCCGGCGACAAGTTCCGATTCCGCTTCCGGTATGTCAAATGGCGTGCGGTTGGACTCGGCCACTCCGCAGATAAAATAGATGAGAAAAGCAACCGGCTGCAACAAGAAATAGGGCAGCGGCGACTGTGCGTTGACCATCTCGCTCAGCTTGACGGATCCGGCCATCAGAACGACCGCGGCGAGTGAAAGCAGCATCGGAATTTCGTAGCTGATGTTTTGGGCCACCGCGCGCATCGCGCCGAGCAGCGAATATTTGTTGTTGGACGACCATCCAGCCATCAGGATTCCGAGCAGTGCAATGTTGCTCACGGCCAGTATGTACAGCGCGCCGACGTTCAGGTCACTGATGCCCACTCCCTGCGCAATGGGAATGGCGGCAACCAGAAGCGGCGCTGGCAGAAATGCAATAACGGGAGCGGCAAAAAATACAAGTCTGCTGACCGACGTCGGCGTAATCAGCTCTTTACCGAGCAGTTTTACGGCATCGGCAATGGTTTGCAGGAGACCGTAGGGTCCGACTTCCATCGGTCCAATGCGCTGTTGGATTACTGCGGAAACTTTTCGCTCCAGCCAGACAAGAAACAAAGCATTGACCGTCACGAAAGTAATGACCACAGTGAACGCAAGTCCGAGTCGCAGCATGATATCGAGGGCGTTCATCGGTCGATCTCCGGAATAACGACATCCAGACTGCCCAGAATCGAAACCACATCGGCCACGCGATAACCGGGCAGCATCTGTTCCACAACGTGCAGGTTTGAAAATGAAGGCACGCGTATTTTGAGGCGATAGGGGTTAGTTGTGCCATCCGCCACGAGGTACCATCCGATGATTCCGCGCGGGCCTTCGGTCGCGGAGTAGTACTCTCCTTCGGCGACTTTCAGGATGCGTGGTATCTTGGCGCGCGACAGGCCATCCTCCAACTTGTCCAGTGCCTGCTCGGCCAGATTCAAAGATTGTTCAAATTCGGCCATCCGCACCAGCGAGCGCGCACAACAGTCGCCGGCCGTTTCAACGGGCACGCTCCATTCCAGATCGCCGTACAAGGATGAATAGGGTTCATGGCGGCGAAGATCAAACGCGATTCCGCTCGCCCTCAACGCTGGGCCCGATACGCCGAAATCACGCGCCTGCTGCGGACTAATTACACCAACGCCTTGTGTGCGGCGCAGGAAGATTTCGTTCTCCAGAATCAGTGTTCGGTATTCCGGCAGTTTAGACCGCAATCGCTTGATTAGCGCGGTTACCTCGTTGTGGAAATTCGCCGGAACATCATTGCGCACACCGCCGACACAGATGTATGATGTGGTCATGCGCTGACCAGTGACGCGTTCGAACAGTGTAAGAATTTCTTCCCGATCTTCAAAGCAGTAGAGAAATGGTGTGATCGCGCCGAGATCCAGCATGTAGGTGCCCAGCCAAACCAAATGTGAGGCCACACGTGCCAGCTCGGCCATAATAACGCGGATTGCTTCAGCTCGCGGTGGCGATTCAATGCCCATTGCCCGTTCGAGCAGCGCCGCAAATCCCCAATTGTAATTCAGCGGCGCAAGATAGTCAATTCGATCCGTGTAGGGCAGGAACTGAACGTATTGCTTTTTTTCGGCGGCCTTTTCAGTACCTCGATGGCTGTAACCCAGATGACAGCGGCCGCCCAGCACTTGTTCGGCTTCAATATGGAGAAGAATGCGCAACACGCCGTGAGTTGAAGGATGCTGCGGCCCCATATTGAGGAAAAAGTCACGGCGGTTGGGACCGGCCTGTCCCATCGCCTCCTGCTTGTCCAGGCTGAATTCAGCTTCTTCACTGGAAGTCTCGGGAATCTCGACTTTTGCGCCGTGAAAATCTTTGCGAAGCGGGTGATGCGGGAAACCATCGGGCAGAAGCAGCGGCCGGAAGTGCGGATGTCCAGTGAATCGAATGCCGAACATATCATGAATTTCACGCTCCTGCCAATCTGCTCCTGCATAGATCGGGCATAGACTCGGCAGTTCGGCACCGGACTCCGGAAGCTTAACACGCAACCGCACGCGCTCGCCGTGCAAAAACGGCCGCAGCAAATAGATCGCCTGCATTTCCGGCGGACGGTGAATGGCCAGTGCAGTCTCCAGTGCGTATTGCTGTTCACGCAGGGCAGACGCAACTTTCAACAGCGTATCTGCGCTTACCACGGCATCAAGATTAATACCGGTCTTGGCGTAGTCCGAGACGGTAACTTCGGTTGCTCCGGCAGCGGCAAGCTTGCCTGCGATACCCTTCATATCCGGCTGGTCGGTGTCCATCATGCTGCCTGCTATCGGTATTTCAGGCAATGTGGTCACGGGTCTGTCCTGCAATAATTCGTTTCTGTAATTCAAGTATGCCATTCAACAGCGCTTCGGGCCTTGGGGGGCATCCAGGGATAAAAATATCTACGGGCACAACTTTTTCTACACCCTGCACAACCATGTAGTTTTCCGATTGATCGAAGGGTCCGCCGCAAATCGCACACGAGCCCAGCGCGATCACATATTTCGGAGCAGGCATTTGATCATAAAGTCTGCGAATAATCGGCGCCATCTTCAGATTTACGGTGCCGGCCACAATCATCAGATCGGCTTGACGCGGCGAATTGCGGAAGACACCTGCACCGAAGCGATCGGTGTCGTATCGACTGGCTGAAGCAGCCATCATCTCGATAGCGCAGCAGGCAATGCCAAACGTGAGCGGCCAGAGTGAATTGGCGCGCGCAAGGTCGATGGCTTTTTGCAGCGGCAGAAACTGCACAATCGGAGGAATCACCTCGTCTTGATCTTCCTGCGGATTTTCAGCAGCGCCTTGCGGTGATTTGTCTATTTCCATTCCAGCACCTTTTTCTTCAATGCATACACGAGCGACAAACTCAGGATCACGAGAAATACGATGACTTCGATTGCCGGAAGCCATCCGTCATAGGAACGCAGCACGGTCACACAGGGCACGATAAACGCTGTTTCCACATCAAACGCCATAAAAATCAGCGCGTAGATGTAATACTGGCTGTGAAACTGCACCCATGCTTCACCGATTGCGGACTCGCCCGCCTCGTAAGTTGTGTCGCGAAGTTTTCCCTTGCTGCGGGGGCTGAGCAGCAGCGGCAGTGTGACGAGCAGCGCACCAAACGCGAGAGTGCCGATGCCAATGGCATACGGCATAATTCTGTTCAGACTATCCATTCGCAGCTGCGCTCCGTCTTACATTCCCATTGCTTTTTGGCTGCTCCAGCTGCTGAAAATAAGCATGCATGGCCGCCGCGGCCTTCTTACCGGCACCCATCGCCAGAATCACGGTGGCCGCGCCGCTCACAATGTCACCTCCGGCGAATACGCCGGGCATGGATGTGGCGCCGGTCTCCGGGTCCACCTCAATGGTTCCCCACTTCGAGAGCTTGATGTTGGGCGTTGCCTTTGTGAACACCGGATTTGGCGAGTTGCCAATGGCTACAATCACACAGTCGCAGGGGATCAGGAACTCACTGCCCTTAACGGGTACGGGTTTGCGGCGGCCCGATGCATCCGCTTCACCCAGCTCCATACGCACACACTGAATACCCGTCACAAAGTGCTCTTCATTTCCGATCACGCGCACCGGATTACACAGCAGGCTGGTTTCAATACCCTCGGCGATGGCATGATGCACTTCCTCTTTTCGGGCGGGAAGCTCATCAATACTGCGGCGATAAACCAGAGTAACTTTGCCTTTGTTGACGCGTTTGGCCACGCGCGCGGAATCCATCGCCGTGTTGCCGCCGCCTACGACCACCGTATGGCGGGAATGCAGAATCGGCGTATCAAATTCGGGAAAATTGGCTGCGCCAAGCAGGTTGATTCGAGTGAGATACTCGTTCGCGCTGAAAACGCCGATCAAGTTCTCACCGGGCACACCCATCATCTTGGGCAGTCCGGCTCCGGTGCCGACGAACACCGCGTCATATCCTTCGGCGAATAATTCTTCCAGTGTAACAGTGACGCCGACCACCACATTGAATACAAATTTGACGCCCAAGCGTTTGATGTAGTCGATTTCAGAGTTGACTATTAAACGCGGCAGACGGAATTCCGGAATGCCGTACGCCAGCACACCGGCGGGACGGTGCAGTGCTTCAAATATGGTTACGTCGTGTCCGAGTTTCGCGAGTTCTCCCGCCACCGTCAGTCCGGCGGGACCGGAACCGACGACTGCCGCTCTAAATCCGCTGGCGGGGAGAAGTTCCGGCAAGTTCATCTCGGTGTGCGTTCGCTCCCAGTCAGCCACGAAGCGCTCCAGATTGCCGATGGCGATCGGGTCATGGCGAATGCCTTCGATGCAGCGCGATTCGCATTGCTCTTCCTGCGGACAAACTCGGCCGCAAATAGCGGGCAGGGAATTGGAGGCGCGCAGCGTTTGAGCGGCGTCTTCAAATCGTCCATCCCGCAGCTCTTTTAGAAACTTTGGAATGTTGATGTTGACCGGACAGCCATCTATGCATTTCGGATGCTTGCAATCCAGACAGCGCTCGGCTTCAGCCCGCGCCTGTTCTTCGCTGTATCCGAGCGGCACTTCGATAAAACTGCGGGAACGCTCGTCTGCCGGTGCTTCCGGCATCGGAATTCGCGGCAGGTGTACCTTTTTATTGCGGGGGATCTCAGCCATGGACCATCGCCATTTGATGTTGTAACTTGCACGTGTGAGACTCAGAGCGACTTGCGGCCTCGCGTTCGAGCTTGGCATAGGCGCGGTTCCTGAGCATCAGCTCCGAAAAGTCCACGCCATGCGCATCGAACTCCGGCCCCTCCACACAGGCGAAGCGCGTCTCGCCGAACACTGTTACGCGGCACGCGCCACACATGCCTGTCCCATCCACCATGATGGGATTCAGCGAAGCCATCGCCGGAATACCCAGCTCTTTTGTGACATTCGCCACAGCACCCATCATCGGAACGGGTCCGACGACAATGGCCTGATCGAATTTTACACCCTCCGCATGCCAGGACTTCAGCACATCCGTCACCAGTCCTTTAATGCCATAGGTTCCGTCATCCGTGCAGACGCGTAATTCATTGCACACGGCGCGAAACTCATCTTCCAGTATTATCAAGGACTGCGAACGCGCTCCAATAATTGCCGAAACATGGTTGCCGGCGGCTTTCGCGGCTTTCGTAATTGGCAGCAGCGGGGCAGTTCCCACTCCGCCGCCAATCACGAGCAGATTGCCCCAGTTTTCCAGATGCGTTGCGCGCCCGAGCGGCCCGACGACATCGAGGATACTATCTCCGGTGCGCAGATTGGCCATTTCGATCGTCGTCTTTCCGGCTTCCTGAACCATCAGACGGATCCAGCCACGATCGGGCACCGTTTCCACGACGGTCAGCGGTATACGCTCACCGTGTTCATGCAGCCGCAAGATAATGAATTGACCTGCGCGATGTTTTTTCGCCACGAGCGGAGCTTCGACCCAAAATTCGTGAATCAAATCCGCCACTCTGCGATAACGAAGTATGGTATAGCCGTCCACGGCGGTCAGGCCTCCACCAGTTTCTGTGCCAATGCATCGCGCGTCGCCGGTTTTACACTATCCAGAGCATTCCATCCGGCGTGAAACGCGAGCAAGTTCGTTTCCACCGTGTCCGGCGGCACATGCTTGGTGATGATCTCAATCATCGCGTTCTTTGAAATCACGGGCATCAGCCGGCAGAACACACCCAGCACGACCGCGCTCGTGTAGACCGGTTTTCCAGCCGTCTGCTTGGTTATCTGTCCTATCGGAATTTGATAAACAGTCTGCGGTCCCGGTGTGATGCGCGACACCAGATTCGGGTCGACAACGATGATACCATTTGGCCGGATCTGCTTGGCAAAAATATCCCATGCACTCTGTGCGAGACAGAGCATAAAGTCAATATCGACCAGCCGCGGGTAGACGATAGGCGCATCCGAGATCAACACGTCCACACTGGTCGGGCCGCCGCGCACCTGCGCCGTATAGGTTGGGCTTTGCAATGCATGATAGCCCAGTTCGTGTGCGGCCATCGCAACCCATTCCCCGGCAGCGATGTTTCCCTGACCGCCCACTCCGGCGAAGCGAATTTCAGTTCTCATCGGTCGATGCTCCGAGTACCGCCGTACCTGTTTTTGTTTCTTCCCTTTCAGCGATACGCCGTGCCGCAGCCTGTGCCTTGTTGAAGGCCGTCGATCTGAGGAATGCATACTGCTCGCAGTATTCCGGTTTCGTGGTGTCTTTATGCAGCACGCCGACCGGGAATTTGCTGTCCTGCTCTTCCGGACTCAGTTGATCCCACTTGGAAGCGGGTACGGCCTTCGCCGCAAGGTGCTGAATCAGCTCTGCAGGATCAGGATGCTGGTTGCGTCTGCCGTATTGCGTATGGCAGTTAGACATCACTTCAATCACGGCGAATCCTTTGTGCTGCAGTCCGCCTTTGATTAACTTCTCGAGGAACACGCCATTGCCGACATGACCGCGCGCTACGTAGGTTGCTCCGGCCGCGATACAGAGTTTGCAAAGGTCGAATCCGGGATCGATGTTTCCATACGGCGCGGTGGCCGCCCGCGTACCGAGCGGCGAAGTCGGTGAAAATTGTCCGCCGGTCATGCCGTAGATTTCATTATTGACAATCACAAGCGTGATATCAATGTTCCGGCGGCAGGAGTGAATCAAGTGGTTTCCGCCGATCGCTGCCGAGTCTCCGTCTCCCGCCATCACCATCACATTTTTGTCTGGCGCCGCCATCTTCAGTCCGGTGGCAAATGTCAATGCGCGGCCATGCGTCGTGTGCATCGTGTGCATGTCCACATATCCCGGTGCGCGCGACGTACAGCCGATACCGGAAACAAAGGCGGTGGTGGATTGATCCCATCCGCTGGCTTCCATGGCGCGTATGACGGATTTCAGAATAATTCCGATACCGCAGCCGGGACACCACAAGTTAGGCAGAATCCCAGGGCGCAGCCAGTTCGCATAATTAAAAGCCATTGTGCAGCTCCTCAATCTTGACTAAAATCTTGTCCGGCTCAATCGGTAGCCCGCCCACACTGTTGATGCCGCAGAGTGGCACGTCACGCCGCATGGCGGCGCGCTCGACCTCGCCTTTCAGCATTCCCATGTTCAGCTCGGGGATGACCACCGCCTTGACTCTATCCACCAGCGCGCGAATGGTCTGCGTGGGAAACGGCCAGAACGTAATCAGCCGGAACATTCCCGCCTTGATACCCTTCTCGCGCGCCATGTCCACGGCGGCGCGCGCCGCGCGACCGGGAGAACCAACTGCAAT
>CAZVXJ010000046.1:0-14394 GCA_964631675.1 uncultured Alphaproteobacteria bacterium | reverse complement strand
TCTTGATCGTTTTTTCATCGTTTGGAAACTGCTCCAACACACCTGACAGAGCTGCAGTTTCGATGAGTTTCCAGGCGTCGCGGCGCTTTTGCTTGTCTGCAATACCGCACGACTGAATGACCTGATCCGCAAATGCAGCTTCAAGCGTATTACTCAACTCCTGGTTCTTGGCCGCTGCGACGAATTCGCGTTTGGGCTTTCCTGCAAGTGCCACGAGCTTATGTTGCAATGCGACAATCTTCTTGATCTCAGCATGACCACGGGCAATGCCCTCAAGGAATACGTCTTCACTGACTTCCTTGGCTTCGCCCTCAATCATCAGAATCGAATCTTCCGTACCGGCAACTACAAGGTCAAGCTCTGATTCTTCAAGCTGCTTAAATGTAGGGTTGACAACATACTCACCCGCGATCCGGCCGATTCGGACGGATCCTACTGGTCCCAGGAATGGACATTCGGAGATTGCGAGCGCAGCAGAGGCTGCGATGGTGCCGAGCGTGTCCGGGTCGTGTTCTCCATCCGAAGAAAACACGTTGATCATGATTTGAATTTCTTTGTAAAATCCGTCAGGGAAAAGCGGACGGATTGGCCGGTCGGTGAGACGGGCAGAGAGTATTTCCTTCTCTGAAGGGCGTCCCTCACGCTTGAAAAACCCGCCGGGGATACGACCCACGGCATAGAGTTTCTCCCGGTAGTCGACACTAAGCGGGAGAAAATCGAGATCATTCTCCGCGTCAAGATTTGCCACCACTGTAGCGAGTACGGTTGTATCGCCGCACGTTAGCCAGACGGAACCATCCGCCTGCTTGGCGATGCGTCCCGTTTCGAGCGTTAGCGGCAGGCCGCCCAGCTCCATTGTCGTCTTGTGAACCATTCCTTTTCTTCCTTCGTTCTTTCCTTGCTTCTTTCGTCTTCTTCTTCTGTTTGTCCCGCCGCCGTAAAGTTATCGGCGAAGATCGAGCGCTTCCACGAGTTTTCTGTAACGCAGAATGTCGGTCCGCGAGAGATAGTTGAGCAACCTTCGGCGTTGGCCGACCAGCAAGAGCAGTCCGCGGCGCGAATGGTTGTCCTTCTTGTGAGTCTTTAGGTGTTCCGTCAGATGACTGATCCGCTGCGAAAGCAGCGCAACCTGCACTTCAGGGCTTCCTGTATCGCCGCTCTTGTGCTGGAACTTTTCAATGACCGCCTTACGGTCTTCAGTGGTGATGGCCATGTCTGTTTGATATTGATAATTGAAGTGATTTACCTGGAATCAGAAAGCGAAGCCTTCGGTTTTAGAGTCTCCTGCTGTCTGAGAATCTCAGCCGTGTTTTGAACATCCAAGCCAATTTGCTCTATGAGCGCCGACTCTGAGTCGAACTTCTTCTCATCTCGAATGCGCTCTGTGAAATCAACGTGAATCTGCTCATCATAAATATCGTCATCGAAATCGAGCAGATGTGCCTCAACTGTATGCCTGTGCTCGCTAAAGGTCGGTGCCCAACCGACTGAGATTGCGGCTCCGTGTGTCACACCGCGTACGGTGGCCGTACCTGCATAGATCCCATCCTTCGGAATCAGCTTATGCGCCGCCAGGTTTCCTAGATTTGCTGTTGGAAAATTCAATCGCTTGCCGCGGCCAAAACCGTGTACGACGATTCCGCTGACGCGAAACGGCCTGCCTAATGCATCCGAAGCAGCAGTCACTTTTCCGTTTTTCAACCAGTCGCGAATCAATGTGGATGAAATTATATGCTCACCGCTGCGGACTGGATTCACGACGTCTGCGGAAAAGCCCAACGTGCGGGACATGGCTATCAGAGTTTCTCTGTCGCCCGACCGGTTCTTTCCAAACGAATGGTTGTAACCGATAACAACACGCCGAACTCCGATGCGGCCCTTGAGGATGAACTGCACAAATTCAGCCGCACTGAGTTGAGCCAGGCTCGGCTCAAATGGCACCTCCATGAGAAGATCCGGTTCTAATTCTGCGATCAGGGCACTCTTCTCTTCGGGTGAAGTCAGTGATGCCGGGATGGGCCGCGTACCTGCGGACAAATCGCCGGGCTGGTCGATGAAAGCGAGAATAACGCTACGAAGACTTTGCAAACGGGCCGACTCGACCACACGGGCGATGATTGCCTGGTGCCCGCGATGCACTCCGTCGAAGTGGCCAACGGCAACGACCGAATCCTGAACGCGAGTGAATGTTGACCACGAACCGTGGAACCGTTCCATTGCTTACGATGCCCGCAGTTCGTTTCGCCGTGCAAGTACCTGATCGATGGACAATGCATGTTCAACACGATAGGGGCCTATCGCGGTTCTTACTAGTCCAGCAAGTGTGCCCCCACAACCAAGGATACTGCCCAAATCACGAGCCAACGAGCGAATATAGGTCCCCCCGGAGCAGGTCACGCTGATCTCTATTTCAGGTTGTGTAATTCGCAAGCAGTTTATTTGGTACACTGAGACTGTTCTCGCACTAAGTATGGGTGCTTTACCCTTGCGCGCCAAAGCATAACTTCGCTTCCCCTGGACTTTGACTGCGGAGTATGCCGGAGGCACTTGTTCTATGTCGCCGTGGAATCCTGCCAGCGCGCTTTCAATTACGTGAAAATCCAAGGTGGGAACAACCCGGGTTTCAATAACTTCACCTTCCAAGTCGTCGGAATCTGTGACTACACCGAATCGAATCAGCGCTCTATACTCTTTATTCAGTTTCTGGAATTCAACGGCACTGCTTGTTGCCGAACCGCAGAGCACAATCAAGACTCCGGTTGCCGCCGGGTCCAGCGTCCCGGCATGACCAACGGACTTCCACTCTAATGATCGGCGGAGCTTGTTTACGACATCAAATGAAGTCCAGCCCAACGGCTTGTTCACGGACAAGGCCAGACCACACCAACTCACACGGAGGCCGTAGCAAGCATTGATTCGCGTGATTGTGCGGCTTCAACCAGGATTGGTATGACGATATCACGAACGTGATCCAACGGACCGTTCATGCGAAATCCAGCTGCACGCTCATGGCCGCCACCGCCGAGACTCTCGGCAATTTTCGAAACATTGACGCGGCTTTTTGACCGCAAGGAAATCCTTATCTTCTCGCCGTCTGTCTCGCTCATCAGAGCAGCGATTTCCACGCCCCTAATCGAGAGCGCGAGATCCACTATGCTATCCGGGTCTTCAACCAGACTATCGCGCTGTGCCTCGATGCTGCTGACCAATCCATCGCCGTGGAGCATGAGACTACCGTATATCCGACTCATCGAGAGCAAGTCTTTCGCCGGTAGGTCGTAGTAGAGTGCGTTCGTGATTTGAGTCGGATTTGCGCCGAGAGCGACCAAATCGGCTGCAATCAATAATGTGCGCGGTGTCGTGCTGGAAAATCTGAATCGCCCGGTGTCAGTCAGGATTCCCGCATAGAGGTTGGTTGCAAGCGATGCTGAAATCTCAAGTTCGAGCTCCTTAGCCAGCAAGAACAACAGCTCGCATGCAGCAGAACATTCGATGTCCACCCAATTCACGCCGCCAAAGTTGTCATTGGAAACGTGGTGATCGACATTGAACAGAGTGGCGCCCTGGGAAAGAAGGTTTGCGACATCGCCTATTCGCTCCAGGTTACCGCAATCGACAATGAACGCAGTCTCGAATCGAGAACCTGCCGGCATGTCGGTCAGTGATTGAATTTCACGCGCATGGGGCAAGCTGTTCAGGCGTGGCGCAAATCCTTTTTCCACAACGACTGTCACGTTCGCGCCCATTCGAGTCAGAATTTCCCGAGCGGCCAAGGCCGAACCGATTGCATCGGGATCAGGATTGATATGCGTCGAGACAAGAATGGACTCTCCCCTCGCCGACATTCTCTTGAGCTGGTCGACGTGATCGGGGGAGAAAATCACTGAACGTCTCCGCCATCCCGGCTCTCACGTGCCTGTCTGAGCAGCTCCTCAATGCGCGCGGCGCGTGCCGGAGTTTCATCATGCATGAATTTCAAGTCAGGGTGCTGACGCATGACTAAAATATGGGCGAGTAAGCTGCGCAGATGGCCTTTGTTGCCGTTGAGAACTCGTGTCACTTCGTCAATCTTAACAGGGTCTTCAGTTCCGTAAACGCTGAAAAATATCTTGCAATACGACAGATCAGGCGATAATTCGGTTCCGGTCAGGGTAACCATCAGTCCGGGGGGGAGTTCCACATGCCTGCGAATCATTTCGGGAAGATCACGAAGTATCTCTGCCGCGATTCGCATGGGGCGGTTGCTCTTCTTCTGAGCTGACCCCGGGACCCGTTTACTCATAGAATCGAATGCGAGACAAGGTTACCTGAACGCGGTCATCAGAATCCAGGAAATTTGTGACTGATCGTAAACACTCGTCCACATGCGACGGTGACGGTCCTGCAGCCGATATAATGAAGCCTGCGCGCTGCCATTTGTCATTGTCATCAGACTCGGAAATCGACACATTGTATCTGTTGCGCACGCGTTCCTTTAGCGAATTCAAAACCGATCGGCGCGTCTTTAATGAGTGACTTTCAGGAATAATGAGTTCTACGGTTAACAGCCCGAGACAGGCTTTCATGCAGTCGAGGACTCGAGTTTTCGCTTGATCTCAGTAATCTCGTAAACCTCAAGCGAATCGCCCATTTTTATTTCCTGATTTGTTTCGAGTCCGATTCCGCAATCCAATCCGGCTTTGACTTCACGGACGTCATCCTTGAAGCGACGGAGAGATGAAACTTTTCCGCGCCAGATTTCCCGCCCGTCCCGTATAAGGCGAATCATGTTGGCACGCGTCACCTTGCCGGAAACTACATAACATCCGGCAATCTGACCGATCTTCGGAATATTGAAGACTTCGCGAATCTCAACGAGACCGATAACATCTTCTCTCGTATCCGGTGCAAGCATTCCTTCCAGCGCCTTGCGTATATCGTCCTCCATCTCATAGATGACACGATAAACGCGAATATCAATCTGCTCGCGCTGTGCAAGATCACGAGCCTTCAGATTCGGATGAACGTGGAAGCCGAGAATGATCGCCTGTGTTGCCGAGGCGAGCAGGACGTCACTTTCAGATATCGCACCCACCCCTCGATGTACAATCTTCACGGCCACTTCACTTGTGGCAAGGCGCTGTAGTGTATCACAAATGGCCTCTACAGATCCGTCCGCATCGCCTTTGATAATCAACGAAAGCTCTCGTAATCCACCTTCTTTGATACGCTGAGAAATCTGGTCAAGGCTCATCATTCGAATCTGGCGGAAAGTTTGTTCGCGCTGAAGCAGTTGACGGCGCATGGCGATTTCACGAACTTCGCGCTCGGATTCAAATACGACGAATGTGTCGCCGGCTTGTGGGGCGCCGGAAAATCCAACGACCTGTACCGGTTGACCCGGCCCGGTTTCCTGGCGCGGCTCGTTCAGTTCATTGAGTAGAGCGCGTACTTTCCCATACTGTTGACCGGCAACAAAGTTGTCACCAACTTTGAGAGTGCCTGCAGTAATGATCAAGGTGGCTACTATGCCGCGACCTTTATCCAATCGAGTTTCAATTACGGTAGCTCGCGCCCGGCGATTCGGATTGGCTTTCAACTCAAGGATGTCCGCCGTCAACACGACCTCTTCGAGTAATTTCTCGATGTTCGTACCGAATTTTGCCGAAATCTCCGCACTCTGGTATTTGCCTCCCCACTGCTCTACCAATACGTTTCGCTCCGCCAACTGTTGGCGAATACGTTCCGGGTCGGCCGTCGGCTTGTCCACCTTATTAATCGCAACGACAATGGGTACACCTGCCGACTGCGCGTGGTTAATGGCTTCAACGGTTTGAGGCCGAACCTGATCATCAGCTGCGACGACCAGGATCACAATATCAGTAACCTGAGCGCCACGCGCACGCATAGCGGTAAAAGCTTCGTGGCCGGGAGTATCAAGGAAAGTAATGGATCGTTCCTTGACTTTGACTTCATAGGCCCCCACGTGCTGCGTAATTCCACCATGCTCCTGAGATACTACAGCTGTCTTTCGCAAGAAGTCAAGCAGCGAGGTCTTGCCGTGATCAACATGGCCCATGACGGTAACGACTGGCGGTCGGGGCAGCAAGTCTTCTGGCGCTTCCTCCTCGACGATCTCCTCCTCGTGCTCTTCCTCGCCCGAGACAAATTCTACTGAATAGCCGAATTCATCAGCAACGAGTTCAATCAGATCTTTATCGAGTCGTTGATTTATCGATACCAGCTTACCCATGCTGATGAACTTGCTGATGACCTCATTGACTTCAACATCCATGAGATTAGCGAGTTCCTGCGTATTCACAAACTCGGTAAGCTTGAGTATCGATGTATCAGCCTCAACCTCATCACCCGTACGATCCTTACGACGATGCTTCTTTTTTGTGGCGTCAATCGAGGCGAGAGTTTGCTTGATACTCGCCGAAACTTCCTTTTGATCCACCCGGCGCCTTTGCTTCTTGCGCGCAGATGAATCGCGATCTGGTCCGACGACAGTCTTGCGATACTTGTCGGCCTTCTGTTGAGCCAGGAGTTTTTTCTGACGCTCGAGCTGTTCAATATCCTCTTTTGACGGCGGGCGCAGTTTGCGCGTCCCATCCTTTGGCTTCAGTGCCGACGGGGCAGCCGCCGATGCTGTTACCGCTGGCGGACCTGTTCGAGGTGCTCTTGGTGCCGTCGGGCGCTGATCTGTACCAGTGCGGGCAGGTTGCCCCGGACGACCTTCGCCAGCAGCACGTGGCTGGTCCGATTGTTTGCGTGCCGGATCGTACGGCCTTCTCTGACCCTCGGCAGGTCTCGTTCGCGGCTGATCAGACGAGCGAGCTGAAGGATCATATTGGCGGCGCTGCTGCTCAGTTTGCTTCCGAAGCGCCTCAGATGCGGCTCGACGTTCGCTCTCAGTTGAGCGACGCGGAGTTGGCGTCGGAGCTGCCGATTTCGGCGGGGCCGGTGTCTGATCGGTTGCCTTGGTTTTCTGCTCCGCTTCAAGGCGTTCGCGTTCAGCGCGCTCTTCCTCCAGCCGAAGCTTCTCTTCCGCGTCTTTTCGAGCCCGCTCCGCTTCATCGGCACGCTGCTTTTCCTTGTCGATCGGCGAGGTTTTTTCTGCAGCAGTGTCAGGTTCTGCCTTGCGTACTCTCTCTGATTTCTGCTCTTGGACTTGCTGCATGAGCGCTTCAGCCGCAGCCGTCGCCTGATTGGCCAATTCGTCAAGCAGTTTCAGTGATTGTTCAGTTCGAGCACGGTCTGCTTCGGCCTTACGCGTACCTTCAACTGCGCGCGTCTCCTCTTCAAGCTGCTTGTTCCAACGAGCGGGGTCAAACTTCTTGACAACTTCGTTATACATGTCCTCGCTCAGCGGAGACATATGCTTCTTGGCAACGTCAAAACCGCGATCTTCGAGATACTCGACTATCGCGTGGTGGCCCACGTTCAGCTCTTTGGCGACCTGATAGATTTTCTTGAGCTTTTCAACGCTCACGCAGTATGACCTCGTTCCTCTTCATGCGTCTTTTGAATCTCAGTTCCAGACGGGTTCTCGGCATTCTCAGCCGCGGCGAGGAGTGCCCGGCGGCCATTAGCTGGTGCAGAGTGTTCAGAATCAGCAGCGGGCTCCTCGTAGTAGGCGGCGATCGTGCTCAAGATTTTCTCAACGGTGATTTCGTCAAAACCGTCTATCTCGCGCAGCTTTTCGGCTCCAGCATCCAACACAGATTCGGCGGAATCAAATCCCGCATCAATCAACTTGCGTTTAACTTCCTCGTCCAACTCAGCAATTTCACCTACGGCAAGTTCTTCGGGAGCGAGATACTCAGACTCTTTGACCGGCTCAATGTTGTAGCCTGTAATCTGAGAGGCGAGCCGAATGTTCTGCCCCTTGCGGCCGATTGCATATTGAATTTGATCATCGGGTACAATCACCGTGGCCTGTCGAGACTCTTCGTCGACCATGACAAGCAGTGGTGTTGCCGGTGTCATGGCGCGTTTGATGTAGATCTCCGGTTCAGCACTCCAGTGAATGATGTCAATCTTCTCATTGTTGAGTTCGCGGACGATAGCCTGGATTCGAATGCCCTTCATTCCGACGCATGCACCGACCGGGTCTATCCTCTTGTCGTGGCTTGCCACTGCAAGTTTTGTGCGATCACCGGCTTCTCGGGCGATGGTCTTGACCTCGATGATACCGTCGAATATTTCCGGGACTTCAAGTTCAAACAGGCGCCGCACAAACATCGCGTCCGCTCGCGAAAGTACGATCTCCGGATCCCGGGTCGTTCGATTGACTTCCTTTATGACCGCCCGGACTGCCTTTCCCCGAATGTACTTTTCATTGTAAATCTGCTCGCCCTTTGGAATCACCGCGTCGTGCCGGTCAAGATTGACGCGAATCTCACGGCGGTTGATCTGGTGGATTTCTCCGGTCACCACCTCACCAATCCGCGCAGAAAACTCATGGAAGATGTTCTCTTTCTCAATCTCTTTGATCTTCTGCGTAAGATTCTGCCTTGCTGACATTACCAGGCGGCGGCCAAAATCTTCAACGTTTACAAGTTCGGCATAAGTGTCGCCGATGTCGAGTTCCTCGTCAATCTTGAGAGCTCGAGACAGAGGAATCTGAGTGACCGGATCGGTCAAGTCATCATCATCTACAACCGTCTTCTCGCAGAAAATTTCGATATCGCCTTTTTCAATATTGAATATGACGTTGAAATTGTCGGCATTCCCGTACTTCTTCTTGATCATGGCAAGAAACACGGTCTCGATGATCTCCTGAAAGATCTCGCGGTCAATGTTTTTGTCGCGCAGAATTTGGCCGACAGCTTCAACAATCGGAGCGTTCATCGCTCAGGCTCCTGTGCCCGCCTGGTTTTGGCGGGGTTAGTGTTAAACTCGGGAAGGACGGACGCGGACAAAATATCCGATTGACGCAAGTTGAATTCGCGGTTTCCATCTGTAACCAGGATTCCGGAATCGGTCAGCGATTTCAGTCGTCCGTGAATTTCTTTCGGGCCGCGCTCTCCGGGAACTCGAATTTTGAGGAGTCGGCCGATGTTCTTGTTGTACTGCCATGACTCTCGAAGCGGATAGTCGAGGCCCGGTGATCCAACTTCAAGGGTGAAGTCTGCCGGCAGCAGGTTCTTTTCGGCGATCAAGAACTGCACTTGTCGAGTTACATGCACGCAGTCATCAATCGAAAGCCCACCTACCTTGCGATCTGCGATGATGCGAACCTGAAGCCGCGACCCCGAACCCCTCTGAGTCAGTTCCAGAAGTTCGATCCCTTCGGTTTCAAATAGTATACGAATTTCAGATTCAAGCCGATCCACGATGAGAATTTGATTTGAAATTCCAAAAGTAATGCAACACTACCGAATCATCCGCCGTGCCCTCCGGCCCGGAAACTTCACTCTATCACAAATGAAAAAGTGGGCTGCTGCCCACTTCAATTAAAGTGAAATATACTCAAATTTCGGCTGAAATGCAAATAGGCGTATGCAGTCGTTACTCCAGATTTTCCAATTCCTTTCGAACTTGCGCCATGACAAAGCTGTCGGGGTATTTTTCCTTGATACGGGTCAGCAATTCACGCTGCTTATCTACTTGATTTAGCTTGCCATAGAGCCTTGACCCCGCTAACAAGGCATCCGGTGCGGCCGGCACACCAGGATACTGGGCAGCGGCCTGTTCGTATAGCTTTGCAGCGTCTGCAAACTGTCCACGGGCGTCCTTGGTGGCCGCTAGTCCCATCAAAGCGGCAGCATCCATGTAGGGATCCAAGGAGAAGTCATCGACATAGGTCTGAAACTCCTTCTCAGCAACCTGATAATTCTGTTGATCGAAGGCGATCCGCCCCAGAAAATAGTGCGCCTCCGCTTCGGGACCGCCGCTGAAATCAGCCACTACCTTCTCGAATCCCTGTTTGGCCTGCTCGAGATTCGCCTGGCCGTAAGCGAGTTTAGCCTGGCTTAGTACAAAACTCTCTTCGATTCTGGCACTTTGCAGGGAGCGCGAAAGCAGTATTACAGCAATTACAGCCACGACGATGCCGCCACCGATGCCAAGCACAAGGTTCTTGTGTGTAAGGTAGTAATGCTCGAGTTTGTAGGCAACCTCGACCAGCTTATCCTGCTTGAGTTCTTTCTTGGTGAGACGACCGGACTTTGCGGCAGCGGTTTTTGTCATGGGTTGAATGAAGGTGACGTGCGAACCAATTGCGGAGATCGTGGGGGCTCGGGGTGAAGCCTCACCTCTCTGGTACCCCCGAGAGGACTCGAACCTCCGACGCAGAGTTTAGGAAACTCTCGCTCTATCCATACTGAGCTACGGGGGCGCGTTTCCACAAGCTTAAAAGATACAAAGATTTCTGAATAAAGTCAAGAAAGCATAAGAGCTTATTTTTTATGATAATGCATCTCATTGACTAAACCCCTACCAATTGCCTGAGAATAACAACACATTCAATCCTCAACACCCTCAGTCCGGAAGTAGTTTTCCCGGATTGAAGATGTTCAGAGGATCAAGTGCGGATTTCAAGCGCTTTTGAAAAGCGATTTCGGCTGGCGTCATAGCAAGATGCAGGTAGCGTTTCTGAACATGCCCAATGCCATGTTCTCCAGAGACTGTGCCGCCGAGGCTCACCGTAAGTCTGAAAATTTCCTCAATGGCGTTGTGCAGCTCATTGTCCCACGTATCGTCGGGAAGGTCCATCTTGAGAATATTGCAGTGGATGTTCCCATCGCCGGCGTGACCATAACAGATGACTCTAATTCCCCATCGGCGGCAGATTTTGTGTACTCCGGTTACAAGTTCAGGTAATCTCGACCGGGGAACGACGGTGTCTTCCTCCTTGTAGGAGGAGATTGACTTTACGGACTCACTGGCAGCTCGACGAATTCTCCAGAGTTCGTCCTGTTGTGCCCGAGTTTCGGCCAGTAGCACATCGCCCGCTCCGGATTCCTCGAGTGCTGAGCAAATTTCAGTCATTTCCTCGTCCAGCACGGATTCAGAGTTTCCGTCCACTTCGATCAGTAGGATAGCCGCGTGGTCAGAAAACGGGACGGGCTTGCTCAAGTGATTCTGAATCGCGATTAAGCACTCCTGCTCCATAAACTCAATCGCACAGGGAACAATTCCGCGTTTCATGACCGCCGGAACGGCCGCAGCGGCATCGTGAAGGCTGCTAAACGGTGCGATCATTGTCCGGCGATGCTTTGGTTTGGCAATCAGTTTCAGAGTGATTTCTACGACAATACCGAGCGTACCTTCGCTGCCGACAAACAGCTGAACCATGTTGTAGCCGGTCACATCCTTCAGCCGCTTGCCGCCAAAAGTCATGAGTTCGCCGCCGGTACCCACAACTTTGACGCCGTAAACGTAGTCCTTCGTAACTCCGTATTTCAATGCGCGTGGACCGCCCGCGCCTTCGGCCACGTTGCCGCCGATAGTGCATGAACCTCTACTCGCGGGATCCGGAGGATAGAATAGTCCACGCTCTTCTACGGCTTCCTGCAGATGCTGTGTGATGACTCCCGGCTCCGTGACGACGAAGAAATTCTGCTCGTCGATCTCAAGAATTCGATTCATTCGGTCAAGCGATAGCACGATGCCACAGTGTGTCGCGAGCGCGCCGCCGGAGAGACCCGTGCCGCCACCACGTGCAACGAGCGCGATACGCTCGCGCTCGGCAATCTTAACAATCGCTTGCACCTGTTCAATCGAGTCCGGTCTTACTACGATGTCCGGTGAAAACCGCAGGTCCTCCGTCTCGTCGTGCTCGAACTTCGCGAAGTCATCATCGCCCATGGCGATAACATTTTTCCCGCCAGCGATTCGAATGAGATGGGAGCGCAGTTGGTCGATACCCGTGCGGGGATCAGCGGATGCCAAAGTCGCGGTAGCCCTCCTGTACACTTGCCGGATGGACGAGTACTGAATCAACTCGCGACCCAGATGGACCTTGACGACACGCGCTGGCCAATATGTTCAGCGCGTCCTCTGGTCCTTGGGCATGTAACTCCACTCTGCCATCGGCAAGGTTGGTTACCCAGCCGTTCAGTGCAAGCCGGTCGGCGCACTCGACCACAAAATATCGAAAGCCTACACCTTGAACGCGACCGGAGACAATAATCGAAACCGCAGACAATTCACTCAAGGGGAGACAGCCCGTACTTCGTAAAACCGTAGGGCGACACCAGCTCCTCCCGCATGCGTGAAGGAATTGGTGGGACTACTGCCGACCAAACTCATATCAGAGTAGTTGGCCAAGCTGCCGGCGTAAATATTGTAATGATCAATCACTATCGGATTGTTGTTGATATCCTGAGTGACCGCAGTCCAATTCAGTACCGCATCTGCCCCACTTGGACGAATGGTGAGATTGCCCACGGCCTGCGGTGCGGCAGGAACGGTGAACACGGCCTGAAACACAATCGGTCCGCTCTGTCCAGCAGGTGGATGAAATCCCGTATTGAAGAACCCGCTGTTATCAACCGCCTCAAAGTAGTACCGGATGATGGTCGTACCCGTGATCGCCGGAATGGTAAAGTGATATACACTTCCCGTGTTTCCGTCCGCGGGGAGTTCCGTCCATGCTCCAGCGCCGAAGCGGTAGTGGAGGGAAGCGAACAACACACCGTTGTCGTCGGTGATCGTCGCATTGACCGGATATGGACCGTTAAAGTTTGTCGGTGACGGCCACACTGTTACATTTGAGAATGCGGGTGGGATGTTGTCGTTAATCCAATTGAATGAATAGAAACTGGCCGGGGCGTTGACCGGATTTCGTGCCACATTTTGATTAGGAGCGCCATCGCGAGCCCAGATGTAGTAGCGAATGTTACGAACAGGGGTTCCACCAGGCGGCGGAATTGTGAAGGTGTACAGTGAACCGTTGATTTGTGTTGGCCCCGCGGCAATCCACGGCCCGTTCGCAATGGAATAATAGATCGCCGCAGAATCGATACCACTCGTATCGGTAATCGTCGCAGTGACCGTGTACGGTCCGGGATTCGGCGTGTCCACGAGGCTCGTCACACCCGTAATCTGCGGCGCGATCAAATCGCCGCCGAGATTCGTTTGGTGGAGCCTGTAAAATCCGGTAGCCTGAGTAAAATTCCAATTGGTTTCGTGGTTGTTAGACTGAATCGTACAAACGCTTCCAATTCCAGGTACAACCCACTCATAGATGCGGTATTCTTCGTTGACCACCGGTGTCCCAAAATATTCGGCGTAGTCATCATAGATTTGTCGGATCACGAGGCATGGACTCGGTCCACCAAAAGGTGTCGTGACGGTACCCCAGCCTACAACCTCGTTAATGCGGGAAGACGTAACCGTTATGATGTCGCCAAAGATGTCTATTCCCCATGTCCAAGTCGAGGTCCAGGTCGTGCCCATGGTCATCGGGTAGCGATAGATATTGTACTGGGGCGCGTTGTAATTGTAAACCGTTCCGCCCTGCGAAATTCCACGGGCAAATGTCCCGGTTGCCGTTTCGTCCTCATAAACCCACTGACTATTTCCTGCCTGAGCCTGATACTCAGTATAAGTTGTGTTGGGAGGAACCGGCCCCGGAGAAGCCGCAACGGAGCGGATTTCTGACGAAGCCGACGAATTCGTCGGGCCCGTTGTAAAATCCCAATGGATGCCTTGCCCTCCCGGATTGAGTGCGAAGATGTTCACAGCAACAACTGATGCTGTGTTGTAGTAATTCCAGTAATTGCCAATCTGATCCGCGCCATACGGCCAGTTTGTATTGTCAATCACAGGCTGACCAATGCAGAAAGTTGCACACATCAGCACCAAAACTGCTACTCTGGTCAAGTGCATTGCATCCTCCGGTTTACTCTGTATGGTCCAGGATAATCATCCTAACGACAATCCGATAAGTCAAGGCTTCAATCGTCCCATGGTTCGTGCAAATGGAATCGTTTCGCGGACGTGCGGCAAGTCACAGACCCAACCAACTACTCGCTCGAGTCCGAGGCCAAAGCCGGCATGTGGCACCGATCCGAACCGTCGCAAGTCAAGATACCACTCATAAGCTTCGACCGGAAGGTTGTCGCGCCGTATGCGTTCCATCAAGACATTGTAGTCGTCCTCGCGTTCGCTGCCGCCTATTATCTCGCCCTTGCCCTCGCTGGCAAGCATATCAAAAGCGAGGGCTAGTTTTTGATCCAGAGGGTCTCGCTTCATGTAGAAAGACTTGATCGCTGCAGGAAAACGGTGGACCATGACAGGGCGGTCGAACTGATTGGAGATAGTGGTTTCTTCGTCGCCGCCAATGTCTCCCCCCCACTCTATTTCATGACCGTGCTTTTTCAGCAGTTCGATCGCGTCGGTGTAACTGATACGTGGAAAGGGGCGTTGAATCTTCTCAAGCTTGGAGATGTCCCGTTCGAT
>CAZVXJ010000045.1:0-14731 GCA_964631675.1 uncultured Alphaproteobacteria bacterium | reverse complement strand
ATTCGGCTGTCAAGATCAACCTCAATCTGAACTTCTTTCGCAGGAAAAACACAGCGAACGACGGTATCCCCGCGCCGAAGGTAAGACTCAATCTCACCGCGCGGAGTCTGCAAATGTGTTTCGATGAAAAGGCGAGGCGTGCTCTGCAGATCCGCTATGGTACGTATGCCATAACGATTCAACCTTTCACAAAGATCGCTTAGTAAACCTAACTTTGAAATCGAGTATTCGCGAAAGAGCGCTGCTTCTTCACGTGCAGCAGTCCATGTATTTGCTCCGCACGTGAGTTTTGCAATCCAACGATCTTCGCCGCCGCCCCAATCGATCAGCAGCCCCATATGCTCGTAGATACGCATACAGACGCGTGTCATAACTTCATTCACGCTCCCTCCGCGCGGAATACATCCGTTCAGACAGAGGAACCCACAGTTCTCGTCACAGGGCTCTACTTGCGGAGTTATCGCAGCAAAGTGCATCCACAGCGCATGACTTGCCTCGCGGTAGTCGTCCGCGTTGTACTTCACTACGTGAGCGTTCGCACAGCGGCGCCTCGCGAGTGACACTCGCATCCCGGCAAAAACATTCAGTCGCTCCGACAGCTTGCAGGCATCCATGACAGACTGCTTGCGCGCGATCAGCAGCGGCGTTTCCTTGGGAAGCTGCAGCTTGTCGCGTTTGATGTTACAGAAAAAATTCTTGGCTCGAATGAAGATAATTAGGTTATGCATCTTAATTGCGCTTGTGTTCAGTAAGATAATGAACAAATGTACAAATGTCAAGCGCAAGCAGTTTTCTTAAACCATATAAAAACAATATTAAACATAATGAAGTGGCTGAAACAAGAACTCCTCGCGCGATACGAGGAGTTTTTGAGCGGATGACGGGACTCGAACCCGCAACCTCCAGCTTGGGAAGCTGACACTCTACCATTGAGTTACATCCGCAAAGATTAGGAATTGTGCTGCTACGGGACCATCAAGAACCTGATTTCTTATCCCAAACATATTTCTTCAGAAATGCGTCAGCCGCTGAATAAGCATCAATACGATTCTTAAGCTTGGTTAGACCGTGTCCTTCGTCACCAAACAACAGATACTCTACGATACCACCTTGGGCCTTCACAGCTGCTGCCATCTGATCGGCCTCGGTCTTCGGTACGCGCGGGTCATTTGCCCCCTGGACAAGCAGTAGCGGTGCACGTATTTTGGAGACGTTATTGACAGGAGATATTTGTGCAAGAAACACACTGTCCTCCGCGAGGGTACCGTACTCCGCTTCGCGCAGCGCCCGCCGGTATGACCCCGTGTTCTGCAAAAAGGTAACAAAATTCGCAATGCCGACAAAGCTCGCTCCGGCAGCCCAACGATCTGGAAATGTTGTCAGAGAAGACAGGACCACAAATCCGCCGTAACTCCCTCCCCAAATGACCAGTTTTGTGCTGTCAACCGACGGTTGCGAACAAACCCAGCGAGCAGCGTATTCGATATCCGTTACTGAATCCATCCGTTTGCGAACGTTATCCAGCGAAAGATATTCTTTGCCGTATCCGGACGAACCTCGGATGTTCGGCTCAATCACCCCGTAACCACGACTTAAGAAATACTGAACAACAGGATTAAGAGTGGGCCGCGACTGCGACTCGGGGCCACCGTGGGCAACAACAAGGACCGGAAACTTCCCCTTGCTGTTCTGCGGTGCATACCAGAAAGCTGGTATTTTCTTCCCGTCAAAAGTGGTATACTCGATTAATTGTGGTTCGATGAACGCGCCAGGGAGGATTCCCCCGCTGGCAGACGATGTTACCTGCCGGAGACGATCTGACTTGATGTCATACATCCAGATGTCGGTCGGCTTCCCGGCCGAGCCAAATGTAACCGCAAGATATTGCCCATCCACGGAGAACGTCAGTCCGGATATGACTCCACTTGGGAACCTATATGGGCCGATCTCGTCTCCATTCCTCAGATTCCTGAAGTTAAATCTCGAGTAGCCATTTGTGTTAATCGTCCAAGTCAAGAACGTGCTGTCGGGCGAGAGCCGGAATCGCTCTACATCCCACTCTGGGGTTTCAATCCACCTGAAACTTGAGCTGTCGAGTGGCCAATATGCAATCCCCATAAAATCTCGGTTCCGGTCCGTTCTAAAGAAGAATCCGCGCCCACCGGGTTCCCACTGGGGAGTAGAGTGGTTGGCTTCGCCCTCAAATGTCGTAAGGGTGCCCGTACGATTTGTTTCGCCGTCATAAAGAAGCAAATCACTTTTGAAAGATGAGTAAGTTTGCTCAATAAGCAAGTAACGATTGTCGGGCGAATAATCCGCAGCAGCAAGGCTCCCTGTCCCTTCATACAGAAGGGTGTGCGAGAGACCGTCAACGTTATACTCATAGATGTCAAAATCGGTCTTGTTCCGCGAATTTGTCGCATAGGCGAACCTTGAGCCATCCCTCGACCAGCAGCCAAAATTGTAAATTGCATCACGATCGGCAGACAAGGGAATCCACTTCCCACCTTCCGGATTTGCTAAGTAGAGTTGGAAACGTTCATTGCCGCCCACGGCGGCCGAGATCACCATGAGATTCAGATCTCGCGGTGAAAACCACGCCTGAGCCACACCGTTAGTATCGAACGTTATCTGTTTCTGATAGCCGCCTGTGGCCAACATACGCCAAATTTGCGGCACACCCGAAATATTGGTCCGATAAACTATGTTTTTGCTTGCGGCATCAAAGCTCGGTAGAGTTGCTGATTGAATGCTCAAGTATTGAGACAACGTGTAGTCTTGCGCACACACGTATCCGCATGTCACCATGATTGCAAACAACATCGAGAAAATGATGTGCATCGGACGCAACATTCTAGTAGTTTCTCCTCAACTCGAGTAAGGGTTCAACAATTGTGGACCAGAATTCCCGGACACTCTCATTAAGTTTGGCCAGGGAGTCGTTATTAGATATCGTGAGGCTTGCTTTCGATATCTTGCGTTCAACGGACAGTTGTGCGGCAGTTCTGGCTGAGACTTCTCGCGGCGTGAGTCGACCCGTCATGGCAAGCCTCTCAACGACAATTTCTGGTCGTGCGACCACCGCAATAACCGTGTCAAACTCTGACTCAATTCCCCACTCAAAAATCAATGCGGCATCGAGGACGATCACTGATTTCTGACTGCGCCTGACACATTCTTGCCAAAGGCTATGAATCGCAGGAAACGTCTGCACAGTCAACCACTGAGCGTCTTCGGGAGACTGGAAGACCCTTTGCCCAAGTGCTCTCCGATTGAGCGCACCCGAAGCGGAAAATACCTCATTTCCGAAACGCGTACGAATTTCATTCAGAAGCGCCGGGGAGTCCTCAACGGCCTTTCGACCCAATTCGTCGCCGGAAACAACATCAGCTCCGAGATTGGTTAAGATACCTCCGACAGTCGACTTGCCGGCGCCAACTGTGCCGGTTAATCCCACCAGGACTTTTTGCATTAGCGCAGCACAGCAAACTTGCCGCGCGCGATCTCGCCAGACGATTCGATGGAGTACAAATAAACACCCGATGCAACGTCGTTGCCGTCGCTGTTTTTCAGGTCCCACGCGGTACCGCCGACCGAATTCTGATGCAGGAGCTCGCGTACCACCGTACCATGAATGGTAAAAATACGAATAGTCGCACTCTCCGGAAGCGCCGCAAACATGATGGATTTAGTTCCATTCGGACCTACACCGGCATACGGATTCGGGTAAACGTAGACATTCTCCAGTGACGATTCGGGACGGCTAAGCAACAGACTGGCTCGGCCAGCGGATGTATCCAGTGGAACTCCGGTCGCTGATTTCAGATTTGTCAACCGCATCCGTACCGGATCCCCTATCGCACCCACGGGATAGCGCGCATCGAGACGCACCTCCACCAGACTTCTCTCGGCGTTCATCGCTGACACGGAAACGGAGCGTCGGGGCAAATCCAATTCGTAATTACTCGCGCTGAGAACTGACTCATTCATAGGCTGCGTGAAACGAATTTCTACAGCTGTAGAGGCGGGCCCGCCGACGAGTCTGTGTTGTGCTATCGCGGGTGAATCATCGATTTCACGCAAAACTCGAACGAAGACGACCGATTCCTGATCTGGGAGTTGAGTTCCTTGTTCATCGCGGACATTTGCAAGTTGAACCACATGCAGTCCGGGCTGCAGTGTATCTTCAAAGGCAAGCATAGCGCTTCGACCACCATTTCCCGAAAGAATTACACCGGGCATTCTCTGGTCCTGAAGGTGGTAGTTGGCCGATCGCCATGCACTCGACCCCATCGGCTCTGAAAACGTGATCTCTATAAAGTGCGGCTCGATGAAGCGGGCGCTATCGTCTGAAGCAGGCGCCAGATTCGGAGTTAAGTACACAGGATTTGAATATGGGCTCTCGGGTTGAGTATAGTCATAGTCGATATTTGAAATCACGAATCCCTGCCGAACCTCGGTGGGCAATCCGGTCAAAACGATCCTCGTGTCTACAGTAGATGCGACCAAGTCATAGACCTGACTTTCAGAAACTGCATAGACCCGATAACTGTCAGCACCAGCGACCGACCGCCACGCCAAGGCGATTGAAGTTTCGCCCAGGGGTTCCCCGGTTATTCCAACAGGAGGAAGCGGACGTTCACCGGACGCAGCATGTGCCTCGTAATTGACAATCTGCTCAGAGTTGGAGATGAAGAACTCGTTAATGCCGTTCTGATTGAAATCTCCCCACCAGCTTGTATTTGAAGCGGAAGGGAAATCGTACCACTCAGGCAAGTATCGGCCAGACTGCGACTCATAATGGACAATATAGTAGTCAGGAAATGCAGAAATAAGAATCTCGCTTAGATTATCGCCGTCGACATCTACAGCAGTCACTGACGCTGGATAATCACTCACACTCGAGCTACCGAGAATGAAAACCGAATCGAGCTTGACGAACTGGTCGTTGCCATTACTCTCAAAAATGAAGTACTCCCAGTGTGCGCTCTTGCGCTGGCTCTCTGTCCCGCCAAACGCATTCGAACGACAGCCTGCAACAAATTCTCGAACACCGTCATTATCCATGTCGCCAGAAGCCAAGTATGCCGTTGCATCATTCTGAGGCAGTCGAACAGCCCATTTCTGATTGAATTCTCCATCTTCGTACTCAACGAAAATCACGTCTCCGTCATAGTCACCGTAAAGAAAATCCAAGTTTGAGTCGTTATCAAGATCGCCAATAAGTACGGTAGGCGGTCCGAGATCATTTGATCCAGACGTCTGATTGGGAAGTGAATCTACGAAGGCAAGAGAGTAATTGTCACCGACAACGGTATAAATCGCATAGCGTGCACGTGACAAGCTATCGGGTCCGAAAAATTTTCGCCCGACAATTTCCAGACGTCCGCCGTCGCCTGTGATGATATCAAAAAAGCCGGATCCGACGAAGTTTGTTGCTTCAAAGACGACCGAATCCAATGCCCCACACTGGCCACTCTGTTCCCAAATTCGGGTTAGCGTGCCGTTCCGTCCCATCATCTCGGCCAGGCCGTCGGCATCCGCATCACCCGTCGCCTGCGGTATGTGAATTCCATAGGTGTTTCCAGTCGGAACAAACTCGTGGCCATTCCATTCATGCGGCTCTAGCGGCTGTGTCAGTGTGCCACCGAGTCCAATGTTCAAGTACCACATTTCTCGACTTCCGTTGCAGTCGAAGTCAGTGCTGAATGGACCCATATAACCGTGTCGGAGATTGGTTACCGATTGCGCAAACAAGGCGGAAACAAATGGCGGTGAATTTATGAAGAAGTCAAACGGCTGGCTGAGAGCAACCAAACCGGCCTGATTCTCAAGTCGAACTTGCACACTCCACTCGCCCGGGTACGCTTCTTGGGTGAGAACTCCCGCGTGGTTATCCGCGACATAGCCGAAATCCTCTCGTAATGAGTCACCAGCCGGGTTGATCAATATGAAGCTGGCGGTCGTTGCCTGATTTGTCTGTACTTGCACAAGATCCGCGTGAGTGTTGCCGTCCAGCATCCGGCGGATGATCATCGTGTCTAGAACCGGCGGCGCATGTTGAACGTACAAGTGCCGGAAATCCGAAACGAATTGGCCGGAAGTTCCAAAGGACTCAAGTCGTACTACAAGGATTGTATCGTTGGAAGGCGGAACAATGGTACCCAGGGAGTCGCCATAATGGCGGCTGGTTCCGGACGCCACAATTGTGTACTCCTCCGGGTTCTCGCCGAATCCATAGGATAGCTCATAATGGTCGAAGGCTGCGCCCCAGGATTCCCCAAGGACTGTAAACGCCTCATACACACCTTGGTCCAATGCCGGTTGCGTGATTCGGGCCACAACAACTGAACCACTCTGCGCTTGTTGAACGGCACGGAACGCATTCAATCGCCCATGCGTCGTTTGGTCGTCCCATCCTGACCCGCGTAGATCATCGGCAGTCGTTCGCAAGACTTGCTTCACATCGGCAGGGGAAAGTGAAGGATTTACACTTAACATCAGAGCTGCAGTACCTGCAGCTATCGGAACACTGTAGCTCGTCCCGTTGGGCAACAACCATTCACCGCACTCTCCACCCAGGATCGTCGAGAGAATGTCAACCCCGGGTGCGAGCACATCAACCGATGGGCCGTAGTTGGAAAATCCTGCCCTGCGATCAAGCCTGTCGCTGGCGCCGACCGCGATGACTTCAGCGAAACCGGACGGATAATGAATACTCTGGGAGTTTGCATTTCCAGCTGAGGCGAGTAGAACGACTCCCTCGTGAAACGCTATTTGGCACACTTCACGCAATAGCGGAGAAGCGACCACATCTCCGAAACTCATGTTAAGCACTGCCGCACCGTTCGCCGCGGCGTAGAGTACTGCGGATGCGATGTCGTCCTCTTCAAGGTAACCTTCCGCGTTGCCCGCCCTAAGACACATAATGCGGCAATTGAAACCAATCGAAGCAACGCATGCGGCATTGTCAGTCGCACTGGATGCTACGCCGGCGACATAAGTGCCGTGCCCAAACTCATCCATCGGGTCATTGTCACGCTCCAAGTGATCTCCAGATGACGGCAGAGTCGGGGCATCGACAAAGTCCCAGCCGATCTTGTCGTCCACGAAACCATTTTGGTCATCGTCAACCCCATCGGAATCCGCATCGCTCCAATTCACCCACAAATTTGGCAATAGATCCGGATGCAGGTAGTCAATCCCCGTGTCGATGATACCGATGACGATCCCGCTGTCACCACGCGAAATCTCCCAGGCAGCGGGTGCATCGATCTTTTCAAGCCACCACTCCTGCGAGAAGAGAGAATCATTCGGCACATACTCATCGAGGCTGCCATTCGACCGGTAGAGATTATTGAACGCAACCCACATAACATCCGGGTCACTCTTGATCACTGTCGCGATCGAATCAAGGTCAACGGCAGGACTGAAGGTCAAGAGCGCGACTGACGCGACATCTGGATACACGACTTGAAGCGGACCGAAAGGTGATCTTGCAGCGGCCAAACCGGCGGTAATCATGAGGTCGATTGCGCGAACACCAGAAGATATGATCTGGTCATCCAATGAGTACCGCGGAACCCGATTCAATTTTACAATCAGTTCACGCGGCGCCCGCTCAGCAAGACAAAACTGGGAAATCGCCGAAAGACAAAAAGCAAGAATGACAAGTCGATTAAGTCTCAACACAGAATCTCCGTGAATCTAAATGCGCGGGTTGTGCCGGAAATCAGCTTATGGGTGGGCCTGCGCAAAACTCAAGGCACCTACCCACTCTACTCCTGCCGATTTCAAAATGCGCGCACATTCGTTCACAGTGGCTCCCGTGGTGATGACATCGTCTATGATCAGAGCGGATTTGGGAATATGTACCCCTGAGAGTACCTGAAAAGCGTCCTTCACGTTCGCCGCGCGCTCCCGACGAGTTCGACCGGTTTGCGTCGGCGTGTGACGAACTCGTTTCAAGAGTGGAATTGGCCGTTCGTGCCCAATTACTTTGGCGAGTTCGCGCGCAAGGAGCTCGCTTTGATTGAAACCGCGGACCCATTGTCTGCCCCAGTGCAAAGGAACAGCCGTCCAAGCAACTTCTGTACCTGCAAACGGAAGCGGAAGCCGCGGGGCCATCTTCCTCGCCATCGTCGCTGCGAGCCGTCGATGACCGTGATACTTCAAACCATGCACCGCCTGCTGAACCAAATTTCCTCCGATGAACATGTACCCGGATCGAAGCATATTGATCTCAGGTGTCTTCGGAGCAATCCTCGAATCGGCTACCGGAGCGTCCACCCAACATTGCGCACAAAACCACACATCAGCATTATGAATCTCTCGCTCACACTGTGAGCAGACCGGCGGAAAGAACCAATCCCATATACCCCATTGTCGGGGACTTAGTTCCGCAATCACGCCGCTTTGTGTTTTCGGCGACGCGCATCCAACGCGAGCGCAATTTCGAGTACCTCGTCTACCGTTTCCACAAAGTGAAACGTCATTGACTTCTTGATGTAGTCCGGCACATAGTACAGGTCTTTGTCATTCATCTTTGGCAGTATTATTTGCCGAATGCCAAATCTGTTCATAGCCACTATTTTCTCCCGAAGACCGCCAATCGGAAGAACATTCCCGCTCAGGGTTAGTTCTCCGGTCATCGCCACATCCAGACGACAGGGTTTTTGCAAGAAAAGCGACGCCAGTGCGGTGGCAAGCGTGATCCCCGCAGAGGGCCCGTCTTTTGGAGTCGCCCCTTCCGGTATGTGGATGTGAATATCACGTTCCGCGAGAGTATCCAGCGGAATGTGATAACGATCGGCATTCGCGCGCAGATAAGAAAGTGCAATTGCGGCAGACTCTTTCATGACTTCGCCAAGTCTACCGGTTACCTGCAATTGCTTGTTACCGGGCATCCAGGTAGATTCAATGATGAGAACATCACCACCCACAGGTGTCCAAGCCAGACCAACGGCCACGCCGGGTCGTGACTTACCAAACTTGACTTCGTCAAGAAATTGGGGCGGCCCAAGAAACGTGCTTACGTTCTTGTCTGTTACCTTAACTCGAGGTTTCTTACCCTTGACCACTTCGCGGGCAACTTTGCGGCACACAGCGGCAATCTGCTGCTCCAGCTTCCGTACTCCCGCTTCACGGGTGTATCCTTGAACAATCTCGCTGAGCCCCGATGGAAGAAACGTGACATCCGTCTTCTTCAATCCAGTCTCTGAAATTTGTCGAGGCACAAGATAGTGTGATGCGATCTTCACCTTTTCGCTGGTGATATAGCTCGGAATCTCAATAATCTCCATTCGATCGCGCAGCGGACCGGGGATGGCACTAATATCATTTGCCGTGGTAATGAAGAAGACTTTGGAGAGATCAAACTCGACATCAAGATAATGATCCTGAAAACTGAAGTTCTGTGCCGGATCGAGTACTTCAAGTAATGCAGAAGCCGGATCGCCTCGAAAGTCAGCACCGAGCTTGTCGATCTCGTCCAGCATCATGAGCGGGTTGTTTACCCCCACACGGCGAATCGACTGCATGATTCTGCCCGGCAAAGCGCCGATGTACGTACGGCGATGGCCACGAATCTCAGCTTCATCACGTAAGCCCCCGAGACTCATGCGTATGAACTCACGATTGAGCGCAGTAGCGATGGACTTGCCAAGTGAAGTCTTCCCCACTCCCGGCGGGCCCGCAAAACACAGGATTGGCCCGCGATGGGTTTGCTTCAATTTCCGTACAACCAAGAAATCAAGAATGCGGCTTTTCACATCGCTAAGGCCATAGTGATCTCTGTCAAGAACTTGCTGTGCCTTGTCGATGTCAATTTCATCTTGTGTCGACTTGTTCCACGGCAGCACGGAAAGCCATTCGATGTAGGTGCGCGAGACCGTGTACTCGGCTGAAGCAGAGGTCATGCGCTTCAATCGCTGAAGCTCCTTCGTCGCAACTTCCAGGGCCGAAGGCGGCATCCCGCTTTCAATTACTTTTTTCTCGAGATCAAGTATGTCCTGCGTTCCTTCGCCGTCCTCGCCCAGCTCCTTCCGAATCTGCTTCATCTGCTCGCGCAAATAGTACTCTCTTTGTCCTTCAGCCATTTCGTCTTCGACCTTTGACTGAATCTCCGAGCCCAGTTTTGCAAGAGATAACTCACGCGAGAGAAACGTTGCAACCAGTGTCAGCCGCTTCTCGAGTTCATACGCATCGAGGACTTCCTGCCTTTGCTGTACAGACAAAGCAAGATTTGAGGCAACAATGTCAGCAAGAGCACCAGCATCCGTAAAGTTAAAAACCGCAATCTTCACTTCCTCTGGAATTCCCGCTGCACTTTCCGCAAGACGATTAAACTCTTCCTTGATCCGTCGCTCAAGTGCTTCCACCTTCAGGGCCTTAGTGCGGTCAATCGGAAGCGGCTGAATCTCGACTTTCAGGTACGGGTCCGTTTCAACAATCTTCAGACGCCTGATGCGCAGAAGTCCCTGCACGAGTAATCGGACGCTGCCATCCGGAACACGAAACATCTTCAGAATCTGCACGGCCGTCCCTGTACCGTAGAATTGGTCCTCGGGTGCATCGGAACTTGGCTGTTGCGCACGAGCGAAGCATGCGAGAATTTTTGTACCGCTCAGCGCGTCATTGATGAGCTTGATCATTGGCTCCGCAGACACCACGAGCGGAACGATCGTATTGGGGAAAATGATCACATCGTTCATCAGCATCGCGCCAAGCTGATTGGGAATGCTAATCGATTCGCCTTCCGACGGTTTGGAGTCTTTTGGATCGGGACTCATTCGAATCCTTCCGTCGTTTCGGCGAGTGAGCAGGCATGCCGCAGTGCATCTCTCATTTTGGCCAGCCGAATGGTCAAGAGTCCCTCACTGAAGCCGACTTCGGCGGACGAAGGTTGCACCGGAACGGGAACATGGATTACCCTCTCAAAACTCCCTCGTTCGATTTCCAGCATATGATAGACTCTGCTTTGGCGATCTGATGTCTCTTCTCTGGATCCGGATACCGTGATGGAACGTGTAGTCATGTCGATGCGAATGACGTGTGATTGTATCCCGGCCAGGTTCATTTCCACAATGATACTCTCGTCCGTCTCCGACAGGTCTGCAGGGGGAGACCACCTGGGTCCATCGAACGGACTGGCCGGTTGAGTACCCGGGAAATACTCGACAAATCCCCAGTGGGTGTCATGTCCGCGCCTGCCGCCGGTGATCAGGTGGACAAGCGTTAATGTAATGGTATGTTGCATAAGAGTGAGGCGAAATGTGGGGCGATGGGCTTCGGATACACTTTGGAATCCCGAGTTCCTTCAGGCGAATATACGGACAGGGTTCGTAAAGGTCAAGTGCAATTTCGATTTGGGTCGCAGAATCGGCTTGCATTGGGGGGATTTCCTGCTTAAATTACTCGAATTGGATGAATTCGGATTCTGAAGTGTCGGACTAAGATGTAACGGCTGATGAAACCAGTGTATCGACAGATTTTTCAATGGGTTCTGAACCTGGTGGGTCTACTCTATGTTTCGAGTACGGCGATGGGGCAGCAGTACGACACGCTTAGGGTAATGACCTACAATCTGCTCAACTACCCTGGTAACAGCTCTGCCGTCCGCAACCCTGAGTTTCGCAAAACTCTCAAGTACTGTGATCCGGACATTCTGATCGCCCAAGAAGTTCAGAGTCAAGCCGCGGTCAATGAGTTTCTCTCGCAAGTGCTGAACTACGGGCAGCCCGGTACTTACTCGGCTGCCCCTTTTATTGATGGACCCGATACGGACAACGCTCTCTTCTACAAGCCTTCTCGTACACAATACGTGAGTCATACGGTATTGACTGGCGCCACCCGTTACGTCGTCGGTTACCGAATGAGGCCAGTCGGTGTCAACGCTGATTCGATCGACCTGCAGATATATTCTGTCCACTTCAGAGCGGCAGAGGGATTCGAAACTGAAAGATTCATTGAGGCGGACACAGTACGAAATCACTTGAATTCGCTTCCCAACGGAGGGTATTTCATTGTCGGTGGGGATATGAATCTGTATACGAGCAGCGAGCCGGCCTATAATGAACTGATCGGCAGCCAGGCAGACAATTCCGGACGCACTTACGATCCCATCAACACACCGGGGGACTGGAATTCGAACTCACAGTTCTCCAATGTGCACACGCAATCCACGCGACTGACCGGAAATGGCGATGGAGGAGCCACTGGTGGGTTAGACGACCGTTTTGATTTCCTTCTTTTGTCCGATGTTTTCCAGACCCTGCCGGGGTGGCAATATGTCCCGGGTTCGTATACTGAAGTTGGCAACGACGGCAGCCACTACAATTTGAGCGTGAATGACGGAGTCAATTCCGCAGTGCCTGATTCCATCGCGGATGCACTTTATGAGAGTTCAGATCACTTGCCGGTCATGCTCGATGTCAGGCGTCAGATTCAACCCGGAGCCACCTTGGCGTTACTCCTTCCGAATGGCGCCGATTTGCTGTACACGGGAGAGCCATTCAACATCCTGTGGTCCAGTCAGAACCTCTCAGGTCTGATCACGCTTCGGCTCAATCGCGACTATCCGTCTGGTGCTTGGACTGACATAGTAACCGGCACATCAAACGACGGGGCTTACACCTGGCTGGCCACGGGACCGGAAACCGTCACGGCCCGCGTTCAGGTAGTCTCTGTTTCGCAGCCTTCGCTTACTGATGTTTCTGACTTGAACTTCTTCGTACAGAATCCACAGTTGATTCTGTCTTCGCCCAATGGCGGTGAAAGTTTGTACACTGGATTTCCGACCCAGATCTTTTGGGGTGCAACTGGATTCAGCGGGAACGTGAATATCGAATTGAATCGGGTCTATCCGGGAGGATCCTGGGTAAGTCTGTTCACCAATACGGCGAATGATGGCGTAGAAATCTGGACTCCGGGCGGACCCATAACCACAACCGCCAGAATTCGGATTTCCAGTGTGTTCAACGCGAATGCACACGACACATCAGCGGCAGATTTTTCTATCGGAACCCCTTTTGTAACTTTGGTCTCTCCGGATGGCGGTGAAGATTGGCCGGTTGGAGTCTTGAGGCCCATTGTCTGGGAACATGGAGGACTTTCCGGAGGACTAAAAATCGAAATTAATCGCGCCTATCCATCGGTAAACTGGGAATTGATTAGTGCATCTACGTCCGTTCAATTAGGGTACTTGGACTGGATGGTCACCGGACCCGTTTCGTCGACCTGTCGTGCACGAGTGACTATGATTTCTGACACAACGAAGCGCGACACCTCAGCAGCAGATTTCCGGATACACATTCCGGTTGGACCGCCGATTCTGTCACATGATCCGCACGCCGATGCCGCACCAGGCGCAGTTGTGTTCACAGCGCGAGTGACGGACGATCTGCCGGGGCTTGGAGTGAAGCTCCATTATCGGCCGGCAGGCGGCGGCGAATTTGATTCGCTGGAGATGAATTCCACTTCGAACCCCGGTGAGTTTGCCGCTACGCCGTTACTAGTGCATGGGACTCATCACTATTTCATCCGAGTGATAGACTCGGACGATCAGGTTGCTTCAACCGATACGTTGGAGTTTTTTGTCAGCGAAGAGTGCGGAGTTAATACCGGATATGACGATGGATCGGCCGAGACTTTCAGTTGGTCGCAGCAGGATAGTTTTCTATGGGCCGTGAAGTTCAGCCCACCGGTTATGCCGTTTGTCCTGTGCGAGGCCGAAATTGTAGTGGCCGGTTTTCATCCTGACAGTTCACACGATCTGATTAAGGTACTCGTATTGCAGAACGACGGACCGGGTGGACTGCCGGGAACCATCCTGAGATCTGTGCCAAAAGGAACCGTCGGAAACATAGTTGGCGGTCTTCCGGGACCCGGCGATCAGGTTTTTCGAGCCGTTCTATCGGATGAGAATCAGGCTCCACTTGAGTTCACTGGAGACTTCTTCGTTGCGGTCGGAAACGTCGCAGACGGAACCGAGGCTTTTGGAATCGATCAGTCCAGCCCGTCGTCCGGTCGGTCTTTCTTTCTTGATCCATGTGAGGGAGAATGGATGTCAGAAAGCGCGGTTCATGAAAATGCCCGCGCGGGCAATCGGATGATTCGAATCCGAGGATGGCGAAATGGACCGACCGTCGTTGTACTAAGGCGATCGGGTAACGACTTGCGATTCCATTGGAATCCGACCGGAGCTCCATCTTACCGAATCTATAGTGCCTCAAGCCCTGACGGCCCGTTTAATACGCTCGCTGCCAGCACATCCGATACCACTCATACGGTGACAGGGATCGGGTCCCTGCCGCTGTCGAGGTACTTTGTTGTCGTTTCCTCAAGCTCACCATGAGGCTTGGGTCAACACGAGTTGACGCTTTGGCCAAAATTCCGTAAATTAGCACTTTGGTAGAGAAATCTAAGAGTGAGGTACGCCCGTGAGGTTTGGATGGGTCGAAATACTGCTTATCGTGCTGGTGATTCTCCTACTCTTCGGAGCCAAACGAATTCCAGACATGATGAAGGGAATGGGTCGAGGCGTCAAGGAGTTCAAGGCTGGGCTTAAGGATGGCGAGGATTCCAAGGACGATGCCAACAAGTAGGATGGTGTCCGTCGCCAGACCGATCCCTTGACATTTTGCGGAATCAATCGTATATTCAACTATAGTTAATATAGTTTGACGGAGCAACTGACACCCGACGATGAGCGACGGTAAATTTTATTCATCAA
>CAZVXJ010000044.1:0-15259 GCA_964631675.1 uncultured Alphaproteobacteria bacterium | reverse complement strand
ATTCCCGGGGAAGGTGCTTGCTGTGCCCGGACGAAACCTAATCGTCATCTCTGATTCCAATCATGACCGAGTCATTATGGCAGACACGACCGGTCGCGTGATCATGATGGCCGGATCAGGAAAGAAAGGCGCGACGGATGGAAAGTTCAACAATGCACAGTTCAACAATCCGCAGGGCGCGGCATTTGACGAGGTGCGAAACGTACTTTACATCGCCGACACCGACAATCACGTCATCCGCAAACTTGATCTCTCTAATCAGACCGTTGAAACCATCTGTGGCACCGGAGAGCAAGTCTATGATCGGTCAGGCGGTCGCCGGGGTCGCGATCAGGGATTGAACAGCCCGTGGGATCTCGTACTGGCAGACAATGTTCTTTATATCGCGATGGCCGGTCCGCACCAGTTGTGGACGCTCAATCTCGAGACGATGATTGCGGCCGCGTGGGCAGGATCTGGCCGCGAGGATATTATTGACGGTTCTGCCAGGGCTGCGGCGCTCGCTCAGCCGTCTGGACTTGCGCGAAAGGGAGATTGGCTCTACTTTGCAGACAGCGAAGTGAGCGCTCTCCGCCGTGCTAATCTGAAAGACGGCCATGTAGAGACGCTAATCGGGAGCGGCTTGTTTGACTTCGGTGACCGCGATGGATTATTGAAGAGTGCTTTGCTGCAGCATCCGCTTGGTGTAGCAATCCATGGAGAGGATGTTCTCGTAGCCGACACCTACAATCACAAGATCAAACGTGTCAATGAGCTATCTAAATCCGTTGTGACTATTGCCGGGGATGGCGATGCGGATCCGATTGCCAGAGCGTATGGTAACTTGTCCCTCTATGAACCCGGCGGTCTTAGCGTTGATGGAAACTGGCTATACATCGCCGACACCAATCACGATCGAATCATCAAACTCGACCTGAACAGCGGCGCGTGGGCAGAGTTCGCTCTCAGAGGGCTGTCAACTTCTCAAATGCTGATGACTTCCTTTGATCAGCATGATGCAGAGGTGGTCAAGATCCCTCCTGCAGGCGATGTGACACTCTCAATCACCGCCGAATTTCCCAACGGCATTCACTTGAACGCGGAAGCACCGATCAATTACGCCATCAAATCCGCCGGTTCATCCGAATCGACAGAAGGAGTCATACTTCCACCAAAGATGCCTGTCGAAATCAAAGTCCCAAGAGCAATGATTCGGCCTAGAGAGGACTTGCTGGTAAGCCTTTTTATTGCGTATTGCACGGACGGTAATCGCGGACTGTGTGTGCCGGTTTCTCTACACTGGAAACTCAGGCCAAACGTCGTCGAAGACGGTCACTCCCAAGTTTCACTCAAGCAAGCCGTCAAGAGCCTGTCTAACGGTTAACCTCGGATGCGTCACGATACTGTGGCGGTGTGAAGGTGCACTTCACGCCGCCATTTTTATGAGAGGCCGCTTGCAATCGCCTGATCGATAATGCTCTTTGTTGCACTAGCACCGATTCGTGTTGCACCGGCTCGGATCATGGTCATTGCATCGTCAAATGTGCGTATTCCGCCTGCAGCTTTGACGCCCACGCCGGCCGGCTTTGCCAGAGCAGACATCAGAGCCACATCGTGCAGAGTTGCACCACCGGATGCAAAGCCGGTTGATGTTTTCAGATATTGTGCGCCCTCTTCAATGCAGATCTTCGATACAGTGGTTTTTTCGGTGTCATTCAGCAGCGCGCACTCCATGATGACCTTGGTGATGGCGCCATGCGCAGCGCACTGATCAACTACGCCGGCGATGTCCCGGCGCACTGCGTCCAGATTGCCGGCCTTGAGTCCGCCAATCCAGATGACCATGTCAATCTCAGTTGCGCCTTCCGCTATCGCCGCCCTTGCCTCCTCACGCTTAACGTGAGTTGAAGACGCACCAAGCGGAAAACCGGTCACGGTACAACACTTGACCGAGCTACCTTGAAGAGCGCGAGAAACCTGCGAAACATAGATTGGATTGACACACACCGCCGCCACCGACAGTTCGAGGGCTTCCATGCAGAGCAATTCGATCTGGGAAGGCGTTGCGTCCGGCTTGAGCAGTGTGTGATCAAAAATGGAGCGAAGTTCCCGCAGACTGACTGAAGCGGAGGACTGGGATGACATAATCACAGTTTAGGGAATTTTGTACAAAATGTCAAGACCGAAAAAGAAGCAGCCAAATTTCTGCAGCGCTTAGAGTTGAGAAACGGGAAATGGTGGCTGTTATGCCGTCTCTGACTGCTTGTCTGCCTCTTTTGACGAATGTTTCGCCTGGAATGCAACTTCCATGGGCTTCACATGCGTGTCGTAACAAGTGGGACAGATAGAATGCGAGAAGAACAGCTGTTCGGCGCGCTCGGCGATATAGTGTTCGATGTGTTCCCAGAAGTCCGAGTCATTTCGGACACTCTTGCAGTATGCGCAGATTGGCAAGAATCCTTGCAGCGTCTGAACATGCAAGTTTGCTTCTTCAAGTTCCCGAATGCGGCCCTCGAGCGTTCGCTGCAGACTTAAAATCCGCTCTCCGTTACGCAGTCTCATTTTCAACTCTTCGCGATGGAACGGTTTGCTGAGAAAATCATCAACCCCCGCTTCCATGGCAACCAACATGTCTTCCTTACGGTTTTTGGCAGTGACCATCACGATGTACGTATAGTCATTGCTTTCTCCTGCACGAATGCGTCGAATGAGCTCAATACCATCAATCTCCGGCAAAAGCCAGTCTACAATCACCAAATCGGGCTTTTCACGAACGAACTCACGCATGCCATCCGTGCCTGTTCCAACCGAGCGCACGCTGTAGCCAATTTGTTCGAGCATGGTACCGAGACTCTGCCTCGAGAAACGGTCGTCTTCTATCAGCAGTACGTTCATCGGCAGGACTCTGCTATCACGCGTGCGAGCTCTTGCCCGCTGAGGTGAACTTCGTGCTCAAGTTCAACCAATTGCGATTCGGTGATTGCCGGCACTGGTGCCTTGACCCCGTTCTCTAAATGGGCACATCGTTCTGCTACGGCAACTGCGCCCACGCTTAAAGCGGCGCCGCGAAGTGTATGTGCAATGCGTGCGGCCAAGTTCCAATCCGCGGAACTGGCTGCAACGGTCAGTCGGGAGATCTGAATCGCACTGTCTGCGACAAAGAGCTGCACCAGCTCAGTTGCGAATTGTTCGTCTGTCTTGCCCAGTTCCTGAGCGCGATTTCTGTCAATCCTGGTAGTCATTGAAGTTTCTTTTGCTGTCATCGGCGCCCCGGCACTTCACTGGGGCATTCCAATCATTCTGAGCAAAAAATGAGCCTCTGCCGCCTGCCACCGTTACATGCATCTGCTGTAATGGCGCGCAACTTGCGGATACTCTACCGATGCAATTCCGCATCGGAGGAACTCTACCATGATTCTCGGATTTCGGACAATCTTGTCTACTATACTGTTGTTTCCCTGTTTCCTTGCGGCTTCAGGCTCTGAATATTATGGGGAGCCGCCCGAACGGGTACTCCAAATGTTGCAAGACGGAAACACCCGGTTTGTTGCAGGAGAAGGGCTTGGATGGAGAGGGGCAGCGGCAGAACGTGCGATTCTTGCCCAGGGGCAACACCCGACCGCCTGCGTAATTACCTGCTCGGACTCACGAGTATCCCCTGAAATCATCTTTGATCAGTCTTTGGGCAGTCTTTTTGTTTGCCGTGTGGCAGGCAATGTGGTTAGTCCGGAGATTGCCGGCTCTGTCGAATATGCGGTCGAGCACCTGAAAGCAAGTGTTGTGGTAGTCTTGGGACACACGGGCTGCGGAGCGGTGCAAGCAGCGGTGAACTCCTCCGTATCCTCGGGACCTGTCAGCAGAATCGTGGAGCGAATAGCTCCCGCAGTTGATGTCTGCAGACTCCGTGGAGTTAGTAATGCCGATCTCTGGAATGAGACCGTCTCATCAAATTCCAGCATGGGCTGTACAGCACTGTACGAGTCATGTCCTGCCGTTCAACGTGCCGTCATGGAAGGCGAGTGCATGTTGGTTAGCGCAACCTACGACATCGTCACAGGGACCATCCGCTGGGAGACGCGACTGACCAGTGTGAATGCTCCCGGCCAAGTGCCCTCAAGGGAAGTGATTTCACGTACAGAGTACTGGCAGGACACGCATCCTGCGGCTGATGATGAGGGTCATTCGGATATAGCAGAACCCGCGCAGGACGAGATTGACCAGAAATCCGCAAACAGAACGACCACCAAAAAACGGGAAACACGGGCCACCACTCGACCGAGACGATATTAGACGAAAGGCCGTCGCGATACAAAAGAGGCAGCACTGTTCCGCTGCCTCTTTTAGTTCATGGGAGTGATGCCTACACTTTTGCCCTGAGTGAATTCACGGCCTTGGATTTCTGAACGATTGCATCCAGAAGCTGGACGAAGGAGTCCGCGAATTTCTTGACACCGTCCTCAATCAGTTCAAAGGTCACCTGATCGAGATCCACTCCTGCCTTGCGAATTCCAACGAGAGTTTCATCTGCGGAGCGCAGATTTCTGTCCAAACCGGCGCCTGGCTTTCCGTGATCTTTCCACGCAGCCAATGTGGCAGGAGGCATGGTGTTCACCGTATCGCGAGCGACCAATTCTGTGACATACAATGTGTCAGGATAGTCTGGGTTTTTGGTCGACGTGCTGGCCCACAGCGGCCGTTGAACCTGCGCGCCTGCCGCAGACAGCGTCTTCCACCGTACACTATTACGACATGCCGTGAAGTGTCTGTAAGCGATACAAGCATTGGCGATTGCCGCTTTGCCAGCCAGATCACTGCGATTCTTCTCTTTAAGCAGCTTATCCGCGATTCCATCCACACGACTGACAAAAAAGCTGGCGACTGAGGCAATCCGCGAGACGTCCAGTTTGTTTTGAACTCGCGCTTCAATCGCACGAACGTACGCCTCAAGCACTTTCTCATACTGCGTGAGAGAAAAGATCAAGGTTACGTTGATATTCAGCCCGGCGGTCAGCAACTGTTGTATTGCGGGAAGTCCTGCTTCGGTTGCGGGGACTTTTACCATCAGATTCGGGCGCGATACCTTTTTCCAAAGCCGCTGCGCCTCCTGAATTGTGCCAGCTGTATCATGGGCAAGGGTTGGCGAAACTTCGAGGCTGACAAAACCGTCGGTTCCATTCGATGCATCATAGACCGGTCTAAGCAGGTCCGCTGCACGGGTAATGTCTTGTACGGCCAAATACTCAAAAGTCTCCGCCGCACTCCATTCGTGCTCTACGCCAAGCTTGATATCGCGATCATACTCTTCACCGCCGGAAATTGCTTGCTGAAAAATTGTCGGGTTTGAAGTCAGTCCTCTGAGACCTTCTTCGACCCAGCCGGCAAGTTCACCGTTGTCCAGGATCTTGCGGCTGATAAAATCCAACCACACCGACTGACCGTGGTCAAGTGTTGCTGTCAGTATTGGATGTTTCATGTTTGCCTGTTCTCCCTGTTCTTGATTTCTACTCCGGTCACCGGCCGGCGGCTTCGATTTCGAGCACTTTTTGCAATCTGCGCTCATGCCGTGCTGCATGACTGAATTGTGCCGACAGAAACGCGGCGCAGACTTCCTTCGCCAGTTCGACACCAATGATTCGTGCCCCGATGCAGAGGACGTTCATGTCGTCATCCTCTACGCCCTGCCGCGCCGAGAATGTGTCGTGACAGATTCCTGCTCTGATACCTTTAACCTTATTCGCGGCCACACATGCACCGACACCGCTGCCGCAAACCAGTATACCGCGCGTCGCCGTTCCTTTGGTAACTGCACTTCCTACAGCCCGTGCAAAATCGGGGTAATCTACGGCCATGGTAGAGTCCGTACCTATGTCTTCTAATTGGTGGCCGGATTCTGTCAGCCATTCGAACAGGAACCGCTTAAGCTCGAATCCTGCATGATCGGACCCAATCACGATTTTCATGCAACAGTTTCCAGCTTTGCAGTCTGCCGCTTCCACACAGCGCGAGCCCGCTGAACAATGTGAGTTGCCGTCAATCCAAACTTCTCCATGAGTACATCACCCGGTGCGGACGCTCCATAGTGATCCAGTCCCACAACGTCCCCGTCCAAACCTACATATTTCCACCAACCTGTCGTTGCACCGGCCTCCACAGCAACCCGCGCCGCTATGGACCGGGGCAGCACTTTATCCCGGTAGACTCCGGGCTGCATATTGAATAGTTCGACGCAAGGCATTGATACAACTCGTGTGGGTATACCCTCTGCCTCAAGTGACGATCGGGCTGCCACAATCTGAGCGACTTCGCTGCCGGTTGCAATCAAGATGATTTCCGGTGTGCCTCCGGAGGCTTCCTGAAGGATGTAACCTCCAAACTGCGTGCCCAGTTTCCCATACATAGCTTCGCCGAGAACGGGAAGATTTTGTCGCGTAAGAACCAATGCGCAGGGACCGTCCGTCCGTTCCACAGCGATCTGCCAGCACTGTGCAGTTTCATTCGCATCGGCAGGCCGCATCACCCACAAATTGGGAGTTGCGCGCATGTGCCAAAGATGCTCGATGGGTTGATGAGTGGGCCCGTCTTCGCCCAAACCAACACTGTCGTGAGTATAAATCCAGATGACGGGCAGATGTGAAAGTGCCGACAGTCTGACCGACGGCTTCATGTAGTCGAGAAAACACAAGAATGTCGCTCCGAACGGGATAAACGGAGCAGAATAGGCAATGCCGTTCAGGATGGCACCCATACCGTGTTCTCGGATTCCGAAGCGAATATTTCTCCCTGAATAATCAGAGCGCTGAAACTCACCCGCTCCATCCAAGTAAGTCAGATTTGACTCGACGAGATCCGCACTGCCACCGACAAGTTGCGGCAAGTAAGGAGTCAACGATTGGAGCACCTTCTCCGAGGCTTTTCGAGTTGCCAGAGGCTTGTCGTCGGCGTTCCACTTCGGTAATGCGTCGGCCCAATGCGAGGAAAATTTGCGATTCCAGAATCCATCCCACTTCGTGGCAAAGTCCCTGGAATCCGCTTTCGCCGAAGTGAGTCGTTGCATCCAAGAGTCCTGCAGCTCAGCTCCGCGCTTCAACGCTGAATGAAAGTGCTTGAATGCTTCGTTAGGGACGTAGAATTTCTTGTCTTCAGGCCACTGGAGTGCTTTCTTGGTTAGAGCAACCTCATCATCACCCAGCGGAGCTCCATGCGCTTTCGAGGTTCCTGCCTTATTGGGAGATCCGAATCCAATTGTTGTGCGGCACCGGATCAGAGTTGGCCGGGCCATCTCAGATACACCCTGTTTAATGCATGCATCGACCGCACTCAAGTCCAATCCGTCACAACTGAGCACTTGCCAGCCGTAGGACTCAAATCGCTTGTCGACACTTTCAGTGAACGTGATGGCCGTGTCACCGTCAATCGTGATGTGATTGTCATCGTAGAGCAGCGTAATACAGCCCAGACCAAGATGCCCTGCCAGCGATGCTGCCTCTGAAGAAACACCTTCCATCAAATCGCCGTCGGAGCAGATTCCGAAAATGCGATAATCAATCAGCGTCCGATTCGGAGCGTTGAACGTGGCGGCGAGATTTTCACGCGCGATGGCCATGCCGACCATATTGCCCACTCCCTGCCCGAGCGGACCCGTGGTGGCTTCCACACCGGGAGTCAAGCCAAATTCAGGATGCCCCGGCGTCTTGCTATCCCACTGCCTGAACGACTGCAATTCCTCCATCGGAAGATTGTACCCCGTCAGATGCAGAAGCGAATACAAGAGCATCGAGCCGTGCCCAGCCGAGAGCACAAAGCGGTCGCGATTCACCCATTGAGGATCGGCAGGATTGTGCCTGAGGTGGTTGGCCCAGATGGCATATCCCATTGTGGCCGCGCCCAGTGGCAACCCTGGATGACCGGATTTGGCCTTTTGGACGCCATCGATGGACAGTGTCCTGATTGTATTGATGCAGAGGTGGTCTAATTCGCTGGCCATTTTGCTCCTGTTACTGGGGTTGTTACTGCGGCAATCTGAACCGCAACTAACGGACCACCCGGTGAAAAAACCAAAGGCGACGATGGCATTAACCACCGCCGCCTGCTGGGTCACTTGGAAAATTTCATTGGTTCCGCGTGTTGCGAGAGTGCTACTTCATTAACAGCATCTTGCGCAACAGAACCGTATCCCCTGCCTTCAATCTGAGCATATACATTCCGGTGGGGCAATCAGAGCAATTCCAACTCACGGAATGCACACCAGCCGGCATTGTTTCCTGTATGACAGTCGCCATAACACGACCACTCAGGTCAAAGACATCGACGGTGACAAACGACTCCTTCGGCAGTCCAAACCGGACCGATGTTGATGGGTTGAACGGATTTGGATAGTTTTGATCGAGGAAGAACTCCGACGGAATGATTCCGGCACCGGGTTCGTCCGCAGCCTGACTGCAGTTGATAGTGAACGTCGGTGATGTCCAAGTATCCGTGCGAGCTCCCCGTCTTGCAACGATCCTAATGGAACAGTTGGGCGTCGTATCCGGAAGCTGCGGCACAGGGAACTGGAAGTTTCCGACCGGAGGCGCAAACCGGATCACAAACGTGAACGGTCCTCCGTTCAGCGAGACAAACACAGAATCTACCTCGACATTCGGACAATGAGATGCGGTAATGTTCAGATTTGTACCGCAATCAACCGAAGCAGGGATCTGACTGGTCACCCGAGTCAGCTCCAACGCTCTCCCTTGTGCAGTATTACTCACGGGGCCGTCGCCACAGATATTGCGCGCACGCACAGTATACGTGTGATTGGCAGCATCCGGAACGGATGTATCCTGTCCGTCTGACTGGTTTCCCGGCACAGTGTCAATCGGCGTGGCATCGCGAAGAATGATATATTCATCCGGAGCTGGAGTTACGCCGGACCAGTCAAGGTTCACCACATCGCAAACCGGGTTTCCGGCAGTCAAGTTTGTGGGCGCCGCCGGCAATGTTCTGCGCGTACCGTTATTAGAAGCGCTGGCAGTTCCCACGCCGCACTCGTTGCTGCGTGCTCGCACGCGGTAGCCGCGTGAACCCGGGGTGGGTTGATAAGCAAACCGCGTGGCCGTACCGGCTACCTGACCAACCGAATCGGTATCGTCGGCATAGATTGCGTAAAAATCAATGTCGCCCGGCACTGCGGGATGATTCCAGGTCACGACCACTGAGTCGCAGAGGTCATCGGTTGCTTGCACGTTGGTCGGGGTTCCGGGGGCGGTGAGCCGCATACCGTTATCCGGTGAGCCGTACGCCGAGGTGTCGCAAGTATTGAACGCGCGCACATTGTACGAATAAGTCACGCCAATCGCCGGTGGCTGCTCCGCATACCGCACGGTATTCGCCGGGCGGATAATCCGCGTCGAGTCTGTGGGTGTAATGCGGTACACCGCATATCCTGTTTCGTTCGCCGCATCGGTCCAGGTAACTACCACTGAGTCACATCGGTTTTCCGTTGCGGAAATTCCCGGAACGATTGGCGGACCGCCAAGGCGCGTGCCACTGTCCGAGTTGCTGTTGGCTGACTGTCCGCACGAGTTATAGGACCGCACGAAATACGTATGCGTTCCCGCGGGACCAGTATCCACATAGATGACCGTATTTGCTGCAACACTTGCAATCGAGTCGCCGTCACGATAGATACTGTAACCGGTCTCTCCGGCAATGTCCGTCCATGTGACTTGAATGTTGCTGCAGCTATTATCTGATGCCACAACGTTCGTCGGCGCAGGTGGTGCAGATCTGCGCGTTCCCGTCACGGGACCCGCGCTGCCGCCATCGCCGCACGAATAGGTCGAAATCACGTTGTACTGATTGTTTCCAACGGATGCCGTGTTGTCGCAGAACGATGTCACATCTGCACCGACCGTACCGACCTGGCCGAATCCGACCCGAACAATGCGGTATCCCGTGTTGCCCGCTATGTCTGTCCAGGCAAGGCAAACTTGAGTGCAGCTTGTGTCCGAAGCTGTTAAGTTCGTCACGGCGCCAGGCGCCGGAATCGGTGTCACTGTGTCACATGCCTGAGCACTGCTGCCGCAGGCGTTATTCGCCGTAATGCAGTATTCATGTGCACCCGGAAGCGGCGTCGCATCCGTATAGGTCACCACGTTTGCCCCAAGCGTTGCAAGAAGGACTGCATCACGTGTGATAGTGTAACCCGTTTCCGTCGCAACATCGGTCCAGACCAGCACAACTCCAGCACACGAACTGTCCGCACGGAAACTCCCCGGAGTTGCAGGCACCGTTGGGCGGGTGCCGTTCACCGCAGTACTTAACTGTCCGTCTCCGCAAGCGTTGTGAGCACGCACCGTATATGCATACGTTGAACCCGCCGCAGGAGTATCAAAGTACTGAATTGTATTCTGGGGTAGGTTTGAACCTACGGCGTTTCCGTCACGGTACACCGTGTACGACAACTCATCCGTGAGGTCCGTCCATCTCACCATCACTCCAGGACAGCTATCCTGCGTGGCGGTGACACCCGTCACTTGCGCGGGAGTTCCTACGACGCGCCCCGTCACCGGAGCATCCGGTCCATCACCGCAGGCGTTGAAACCGAGCACCACAAAATTGTAGTTTCCTGCTGAAAGCGGCCCGTGTCCGTAGCTAAGTGTATTGGCAGGAAGAGTGGCCAACAAATTGCCACCGAGCCAGACTTCGTAGTTTGTTTCGTTCGGCAAATCGCTCCACGCCAGCAACACGCTGTCGCAGTCATTTTGACTAGCGGTTAGGTTCTGCACCATGCCCGGAGCACCCAATCGCGTGCCGACCGCGGAGTCTGGCTGTCCGCCTTCACCGCAGGTATTGCTGCCGTAAACGCGATACGTATGGCTTCCGGTCGCCGGAGCGTCCGCGTAACGCTGCACGCCCGCTGCAATACCCGTTGCCACGGTTGCACCATCGCGTGTGACACGATAAGCGGTAGAGAAGTTACCGTCCGTCCAAGTGACGACGATACTGTCGCAGCGATTAGTTGTGGCGGCCTGCCCGGTGGGCGGCTCTGCACCATTAACAGATGTACCGGAGTCGTGCGGAGACTCGGCACTCGGTCCACACTCATTGAAAGCGCGCACCCAATTTACAATCGGCGTTGGTCCGCCGAAATAGCTGTACTGAGTGGTATTCGCATCGACGGTATCAATCACAGAGCCGTTGTAATAGACGTAGTAGCCATCTTCATTGGCCACATCATTCCACGCCAGTTGAACACTGAAACAGAGGCCATCGCTGGCTGTGAATGTAGTCGGTGCCGCCGGAGGCAGTGGCTTTGAACCAGTGATCGGATCGGATTGCGCACCCGGTCCGCAGAGATTGTTCGCAGACACACGGTAGGCGTAGGTTACACCGCCTTCACCGCTCATGTCAAAGTACGTGTTGTTGTCCGTTGAGTCAAGGAAGTCTCCATCACGGTAGACATAATAATAGGAGGTTCCGACAATCTCCTGCCAAAGCAAAACAACACCATCGCAGTTGTCGGTCGAGGCGGTCAATCCAAGCACCTGACCGAGCACCGGAAGCCGGATTCCAGTTGCGGTATTGGACGGCGACGTTTCGCCGCAAGCGGCGCTGAAGGCGCGAATGTAGTAGTCATACTCAATACCAGCATTCACCAAATCCACATAGACATCCGTCCCCGATGTGACCGTGGTCAAGAGTACATCATCGCGATAGATTCGATACTCTTCCACCGTGCCGACAGACTCTGTCCACTCCAGACGGATAAAATCGCAATCATTCTGAGTTGCCGTCAAATTGGACGGAGCCGTTGCCCCGGCCTGTCGTGTACCGTTGTCGGGAACCGAAAGCGGCCCAAGACCGCAAATGACGTCATTTGCGCAGACCATGTATTCATAGGTGACTCCGGCGACAGCCGACTGGTCAACATACTCCGTGATACCTATTGCCACGTTCGCCAGGAAACCGCCGTTACGATCCACACGATAATTGTCAAAGTTGCCGGTTGCGGCTGTCCAAGTCACCGTCACATTTTCGCAGCTATTGTCCGTGGCGGCCACGTTCTGAATCTGCGGAGGATTCGGCAAACGCTCGCCGTTCAAAACGTTGCTTGGGGGACCCTCGCCGCAATTCGCCGATGTCGAAATTACATAGTACGGATGCTGTGCACCGGTCGTAACCGCCGCGTCAAGGTACGTCGTCACATTGCTACCAACCGAAGTCAGAAGCACGCCATCACGATAAATCGCATAGCCGTTCAAGTTTGCGCCGGCGGTCCATTCAAGGAACACGCCGTCGCAGCGATTCAACGATGCGGTCAGATTGGTCGCGCCCGTTGGTCCCGCCACCACTGTTCCAATGGTCGTTGAGGTAACCACGGGTCCGAGACCGCACTCATTCGAAAATGCAACAACCGTATAGTTGTACTGTCCGGGGACGGCAATCAGATCCGTGTAATCTGTAACCTGTGGAATCGTTCGGGCAATCAGCACGTTGTCGCGCAGAACGCGGAATGAATCCACGTCGCCGGGAGCTCCGCTCCAGTCTATTTCCACACGGTCGCAATAGATGTCGGACGCGTCCAGATCGGCGACTGCTCCGGGCGGGGTCAGCCGTGTACCTTGCACCGGAGTACCTCCGCCCAGTCCGCCGCACTGCTCACTCACCGCCTCGACCGCATAATTGGAGGGACCGTCCGGAGCGGTTGCGTCTGTGTACGTTAGATTGGTAGTGGAAGCAATAGAAACTCCGTTTCTCCAGATCGAATAGCTGTCCACGTCACCGCTCGACGCATTCCAATTCAGTGTGACGCCAGTACAAGAGTTGTTAGATGCCGTCAATCCCGTAGGTATCGTCGGTAATGCCACTCGCGTGCCGGGCACCGTTGAACTTTCGTTAGACTGTCCGCAGAGATTCTCCGCCCTCACGGAATAGTTAGACACGCCGTCCGGAGCATTCGTATCGAGGTAAGTAGCGGTTGGAGCGGCGACGTTCGCCACAAAGACACCGCCACGATAGACAATCGTATTCGTGGAGCCATTGGGATTTGTCCACGTGAGATTGACACCCGTGCACAAGTTCGACGATGCGGCCAGGTCGGTTGGAATACCCGGAACCGGAAGTTTTTGACCCTGAGCTCCCGCAGATACGATACCGTTTCCGCAGGCGTTTACTCCTGAAACGGTGTAAGTGTGCAAGTTATTATCCGCGGGCACATCGGAATATGCCGTGCCAGCCACATTGTCTCCTACAAGATTGCCATCACGGAAGACATCATAGCTTGTCGCATTGGCTGCTGCCGCCCAGACCAAATCCACATCCGTACAGGTTGATGTCGCCAGCAAACCAGTTACCTGAGCTGGTGTCGGCGCGCGACCACCCGAGTCCGATGCGGCCGTACTATTACCGCAGGCCGACACCGAAACGACTGCATACAGATAACGCACGTTCTCCGCTGCGGTATTGTCCGAATACGTGATCGTATTCGCTGGAAGTGTGCCACTAATTCCCGTTCCGTTACGCTGTACGATGTACCCCGTTTCCCCTGTAACATCGGTCCAGTTGACAACAACGTTCGGGCAAAGAGCATCAGAGGCCGAGACACCAGTTGGAACCGGCGCACCCGTACCCTGCGTTCCATTATCTCCTGTTGACTGTAAACTTGTGTCGCAGACATTCTTCGCTTGCACCGTATAGAGATAAGTTCCCGGACCGGGAGTGTCTATAAACAACGGAGTCCCTGCCAGTAATCGCGCGACAATTGTTCCTGCTCTGCGCACGAGATACGAGTCGGCATTCGCCACGTTGGTCCAAACCACGCGGATATTCGCACAACTGGTGTCACCGGCTTGTACACCGGTTACTTGAGCAGGTGCCGCTCTTCTCGTTCCCACGTCTGCTACCGAAGCCGCTCCTTCGCCGCACGCATTGCTGAAGCCGTGTACACGATAGGTGTGTCCGGAACCGGGCGTAGCTGTGGTGTCGTTGTAGCTGGTCGTCGCCGGCGGGCGCGTTGCGATCAGCGTGTTGCCCGGATCGCGTCTGATGTGCACTGAATCATGTCCCGTTCCATTCGTCCATGTCAGAGCCACATGGGCGCAAGACGTATTGTCGCTGGCCGACAAACCCGAAGGCGCTGTCGGCGCACACGGTCTGTTCCCATTGTCTGCATTGGAGTTCCCGCTGTTGCCGCATGCGGAAGTCGCTCGTACAACATAACTGCCCACGACTCCACACTGCGCACCTGTATGGTCAAACGTCGTGTCACCTGCGGCATTCGTTCCAACCACCGCAAGGTCACGAAGTATCTGGTAGCCCGTTTCCCCGGAAACATCCCGCCAGATCACCGAGACCATAGCGCAGTTGTTGTCGGTGGCCACGAGGTTTGTTGGTGCCGTGACTCCGCCCAAAGTCGAACCATTATCGCAGGCCGAAGGACCCTCACCGCAGCCAAAACTACTGCGACCCGCGACACAGTAACTGGCCACTCCCGGAGGTGCGGCCGCATGCCTGAAACGGTAGTTCCCCGGAGCCGCCGCAAACACGCGGCCAACAATCGTCGCATCTCGCTTCACATAAAAAGTGTCTACGCCATTGATCGTATTGACCGTCCACGTGACTACGACCGAGTCACAGTTCGCGTCACTAGCGAGAACGTTCGTTGGCGTCGGGGGTAAAGGGCGGCGGGTTCCTCCATCCACTCCCACCACCGAATTTGCAGTGTCTCCGCCACACACACGATGGCCAAAAATACGATACTGGTAGGTTCGAGAAACGACTGCAGAGGCGTCATCGTAGGAGTAGGATCCTTGAGCGGGAACGTAGGTGACATTGGTCAAGAACTCCGTACCGCCTTCGTCAGAATTCCGCAGTACACGAAACAGCGTAACCCCATCCTCGTTCAACGGATAGTTCCACGTGATGTGTACTCCTGAGCACAACGTGTCCGAAGCCACAACACTTGAAGGTTGAGCAGGTGAGAGACAACCGCCGCAGACTTGCCCGGCACACGCCCAAACCGTCACATTCGCATCCCGAGGACCGGGGGTGAAGACGAACACCTGGCTCGTGTACGTTACAGCAACCGGGTCCCCGCAAACCCGAAGATAGAACCGGCTCGGATTCGGCAACGCGCCGTTCGATGTGAAATTTGTTGTGCTGCTGAACACACCGCAGAGGCCCAGATCGCAGCCATTTGTGGTGAACTGATTGTAGTTAACCTGTCCTACACCCTCACCGACAACGGCAAGCCCATCGTCATCGTCCACTCCATCGGAATCGTCGTCCCAGTATATCT
>CAZVXJ010000043.1:0-15404 GCA_964631675.1 uncultured Alphaproteobacteria bacterium | reverse complement strand
GGGTGAGAATGGAAAGAAAGAAAGCAATTAAAGAGACCTTCAACGGGGAGCGGATGGGGGAGCAACTCGAAACGCTGCTAAAGTCCACGCTGCTGTGACCACATACCTTAAATTCATAAACCCATTCAGGCGATACCGCGGCAAACTGATTGCTACCGGTATTTGCTCTTTGGGTTATGTGCTGTTTAATGCGCTGTCACTCTGGCTGGTCGCGCCGGTACTCAAGCTCCTGTTTATGCCGGGAACATCGACGAGCGTCACTCCCGAGGTTCCGGGACTGGGCGGATGGTACGAATCGCTAAAAGCCTGGTTCTGGTCGTGGTTTCAGGGTGCGACTCCGTCCGAAACGCTTCCAAAACTCTGCATTCTGCTGATCGCGGTCTTTCTCGTCAAGAATGTTTTCGCCTACGGGCAGATGCACTTCGTTTCGTATGTAGAACAGCGCATGGTGAAGGACCTGCGTGATCACGTATTCGGCCACTTGGCAAAACTGCCCTATAGTTTCTTTGACAAGCGGGCGACCGGCGATGTCATGTCCAGCGTGATGAATGACGTTTACGTGCTAAGCTTGACATTTCAGCGCGTGTTCACTCAGGCGCTCCGTGATCCGCTTACCGTCATTGTGCTGTTAGTCATTTTGATCTCCATCTCGTGGGAATTGACGCTGACGGCAATCGTCATCGTCCCGTTGTTCGGATTTGTATATCGATTGACCGGCAAAAGTCTGAAGCGCAAGAGCAGCCGTATTCAGGCCAAACTTGGAGAGATCACCTCCTATCTGCAAGAAGCGATTTCCGGAGCGCGCGTGATCAAGCAGTTCGGAACCGAGAGGTTCGAGTCGCGCCGCTTTGAAGAGCGCTCAGGTGAACTCTTTCATCACAGCTTGCGCCTTGCGCGACTCGATCGCATGGCTCAGCCGCTCTCGGAAACGATTGGTGTTGCAATCATCTCTATGGTGCTACTGTTTGGCGGGCAGCGCGTGCTTGCGGGAGAGCTGCTGGACGCGGAAGACTTTATCCGTTTCATTGTCGTGCTGTTTTCCATACTGACTCCGATTCGCAGTATCGGCGGCATATTCAATAACATGCAAGTCGGTTCCGCGGCCGGCGCCCGCGTAGAAACGCTGCTGAATGAGCCCACAGAGTCACTGCAGAGTGGTGACGACGTCCCGGCGGGTATTCAGAAGGAGATTCGCTTCGATCACGTGTGGTTTAAGTACGAGTCGAGTGCGGATTGGGTACTGCGGGATGTAAATCTTGTGATTCGGAAGAATGAAAAGATCGCACTGATTGGGCGCAGCGGTTCCGGAAAAACGACGCTTGCCAATCTGATTCCGCGATTCTATGATATTCAGCAAGGTACAATCTCCATCGACGGACAACCGCTGCGCGACATTCAGCTGGGGTCCCTCCGAAAACTCGTGAGTGTGGTTAGTCAGGATGTATTTCTGTTTAACGAATCCGTGCGCTACAACATATCCTACGGCATGGAGCATCCTGATGAACAAAAGCTGCGTGACGTCATACAGCGAGCGCAGGCGACAGACTTTGTTTCAGCACTCCCGAACGGTCTTGATACGGTGGTTGGCGAACGCGGCACACAGCTTTCGGGCGGACAGCGGCAGCGACTTGCGATTGCGCGGGCTTTGCTCCGGGATTCACCGATCCTGATATTTGATGAGGCAACTTCGGCATTGGACAGCGAGTCGGAGCGCCTGATTCAGCGGGCTCTTGAAGAGTTGTTCCGGAATAGAACCGTGATCCTGATAGCGCACAGACTGAGTTCTATACGGGTTGCCGATCGCGTCGTCGTACTCGACCGTGGAGCGGTTGCGTCGGTCGGCACACATGAAGAATTGCTCGCTTCTGCGCCCATTTATCGGTCGCTAATGGCAGTTTACGAAACAGAACCAGTCATCGGTTGAGGCTGATTTTTGTCAATTCCGCATGGCCGCAAAGCTGGGGGGGCGGAGAAAAATGGACGGTTCGAGCTGCAGAGTGGTTTGCAGGATGTGGCCATGATACCATGGTGATCGGCCGTCCGCAGTCGCTTCTGGTGCACGCTGCACGGGAACGCAACCTGGTCGTGCGCGAGCACGAGTTTCGCGGGGATCTCGATCCGCGAAGTTTGTACGCGGCGTACCGCACTGCGAGGGCATTTAAGCCCGATCTCATTGTAGTCAACTTCAACAAGGAGGGGTGGCAGTTTGGACTCTGCGGTAAGATGCTCCGGGTTCCGGTTGTTGCCCGCCACGGATATCCGCTGCTGAGAAACCGAGTTCATCACAGGATTCTTGCGACTCTTGTCATCGACCACCTGATTGTTAATGCACCGTCTTTGAAGTCACACTATTCACAGCTTGGATTTAGCACATCAAAGACAGACATTATCTTGAATGGAGTGGACCTTACGGATCATCGTATCGGAGAGCTCAAAAGCAGACTCGGGTTGTCCGGAAACGTATTGCTGATAGCCGGTGCAGGACGGCTGGAATCTCAAAAGCGGTTTGATTTGTTTCTCGAGGCGGCTCGACAGATTTCCGGGTGGTACACCAATGCACATTTTGTGATCTTCGGTGAAGGACCCCTGAAGTCCGAAATTGAAAAAGATGCACGCAGACTTGAAATAGCCGATCATCTTCACTTGCCCGGCTTTGCCCCCGATTTCGCCGGACTCATCGGCGATGCTGACTTGTTTCTGCTGACCTCCGAAAATGAGGGCACGCCCAATGTGCTGCTCGAGGCAATGGCTGCAGGAGTGCCTGCACTTGCGTTTGAGGTCGGTGCCGTGCCAGAGGTCTTGTCGGGTCCGCTTCGTGAAAACATGTTCGACTTCCCGAATACGAGCGCGATGGCGAACCGTGCAAGAGAGTTATTGTCGTCGGCAGATATCCGCAAGTCTGTGTCTCTGGCAATGAAAACAAGGGTGGTATCTGAGTTCGCACTGGATGCTTCGATGAAGAAGTACGAGCAGATGTTCTTGATGCGAGTGAGTCGATGACTTCCTCTTTTGAGAAGACGGTGAATGCCGTGCTGCTGCTGATCTTGTTTGCGATTGGCATCGGCCCGTTTCTGCTTGCCGCTACCCGCGCCGCACACATCGAAGCATCGGCATTGCCTTTCAGCGTCGCGTTTTCGCTGCTCGTGGTGGGGCTGATATATGATGCCTGCGAGCGCGTTTTGGGGAAAGGCCGCGGCATCTATTCCACAGTAATTTTATGCTCGACTCCTGCTCTGGGCATCATCTCATCCGACCCCGCGTGGCTTGGAGTTGCCGGCATCGCAGTTGTGAACGGGCTTTTGGTTTGGCTCGCATCAAGTGCCCGCGGCAGCAACCGGTCTCCGCTGCTCATGATGCTCAGTATGATGTTATTGGGATCAGGCTTCTTGTTAGGGTTCTCGCCGTTTATATTCCTTTTGTTAATACCTGTTGCGATTGCATCAGATTCGCACGATTCGGTCTCTTGGAAGACACTTGGATTCGGGTGTACGGCAATTCTGATCGGAGCACTTCTGCGCGGTTTTTTCGCCACGTCGTTTATGCCGGAGCTGGCTGTGCCGATGGTTGAATCAAACCCTGCTCTGCACGTGGCGTATGCGTTGCCGTGGAGTATCTGGATGATGGGACCATTGCTTGCAAATCGTCGAACCCCTCACAAAATCTTCGTTTGCAGCACGGCTATGGTAGTCATCGCGGTGTCGGCAATCTGGAGCACGTCGGTGATTGCGGTAATCGCCATTGCTGCTCCGGGCTGTGCCTATGTTATCGCACAACATTTTCAGTCCCGCTTCTCTGAGTTGGTTGATTCCAGACGACGGGGTGACATTCTCGCGGCGACGTTGCTATTGGGCGCGATTTTGGCCGTCTATTTCTTGCTTCGGACAGATTCATCGGCGACAGACCGGCAACTTCTGATAGCGGCGTGCGCCTCGCTGTTCGCACTCCTGGCAGCGGTGGCGGCTTGGCGAAAGCTGCCGCGGTGGACGATCGCAGTAACCGCGATCAGCGGTTTGATGTTAGGAGCTCTGTGCTGGCAGGTTGAGGCGTCGGAAGATGCAACCGGCAGCTCGCAGAGCATTTCTCTGTGGCCGCCGTTTATTGTTGGCGGCACTCTCTCACTTGCACTTTGGATCGCTTATAAACGATCAACGGGTCCCGCAATTCCCGCTGAGCTGCTTAAGGGCTCCGCTGAAGAATTCCGCTTTGCAGGGCGAAACTTCTTTCGAATGGACAAGACTAACAGCGACGGCTGGAGCGGTGAGGCGGCAACTCTCGAACTGGAGCAAGAGCACTACACCTTTGCGGTGTTCGGGGACGTTACCGGCAGTGAGTCTCCGGTCGGGACACGTCAGGGCGGCTATCTGGTCTTTCGCCGACTGGCATCAAGACTTAATTCTTCCGACGCGGCCTTTGCGATTTCGCTGGGCGATCTTGCATCCAAGGCAAACGAACCGGCGTTCCGCCGCGCGCGAGCCATGCTGAAGAAGCTCCGAACTCCCATTGCCGCGGTTCCCGGCAACCACGATCTCGTATGCAACGGAAATTATGACGGCAGGTTTTTTCAGGCGCTGTTTAAGGCGGATAATAGCGAATTTGTTGCCGGTTCCGTGCAGTTCATTTTACTGAACAACGGATGGGGAAGCATCCGAGACATCCAGTGGGAGTGGTTGGAGCAGGTTCTGGCTGCTTCGAAGTCGCGCTTCAAGCTTGTGTTCTGCCATAAACCCGTATTTGATCCGCGATCCAATGGTATTCCCTATGCAATGGAGTGGCGACCCCATGCGGAACGGTTGCACGAGTTGTTTGTGCGCTCGCAGGTGACGCTGGTTTTGTCAGGTCATATTCATGCGCTTCTGCATGAACAGCGCGATGGCGTACATTACGTCGTTTCAGGCGGCGGCGGCTCAAAGCTGGTGGAAGCGAATGCACAGCACCATTTCCTGTTAATTGATATTCGTCCGGAGCAACTGAGTTTGCGGGCAATTCCGCTCTTGAAGAAAAATCAGAGTGGGGCCGCTCCGATGCTGGAACTTACGCTCACTGCATGAGATTGCGAGGTAAAGCGGTTGAACTGGTGCCGCGCCGAATTTTGCTACTGCAGCTGCGTCGTATCGGTGATACTCTCCTGGGCACTCCGGCGATTCGTGCATTGCGCAAGAAGTTCCCTGACGCCAAGATCGATTTCCTGGTTGAGCAGCCGGCACATGAGACATTAATCGGGCATCCGGAGATAGACCGATTGTTGATTGCCCCACGGGGTGAGAGCGTGCGCGCCTGGATTGCCTTTGTCAGGCAGCTCAGGCAAAAGCGCTATGACTGGGCGATTGATTTTCTCTCGAATCCGCGCAGTGCGCAGTTCACATTTCTTTCCGGTGCACGGATCCGCGTAGGGCTCGATCGCTTTGGCCGACGCTGGGCGTACACACACCGGGTAGTTGAGGATGAAAGCGACCGCGTTGCCTACGCCGTCGATTTGCGACTCGGTATCTTGGGACTTCTGGGAGTTTCTCCCGCTGGACGAAATTTAGAAATCTATTGCGATGAGACTGTGCCGGCGGCGAGCGAAATCGTCCTACCGCTGATTGCTGCAACCGAGGGACGCCTGACTGTTGCAATTGCTGCGGGAAGCGCCAATCCGGCCAAGCGTTATCCGGTTGAACTGACGGCCGACGTGATTCGGATGCTGTACTCACGCGGAATTGTCTGCATCCTCACGTCCGGCCCGGGTGAAACCGAGTTTGCTGATGCCATTGTTCGTCAACTAAATTTCCCGCAACTCTGGCTGCAGGACGCACATGTGCCGGCGCTTGCGGCACTATACCGCAGGGTTTCACTCTATATTGGACCGGATTCAGGAACCAAGCATATTGCGGTGGCTTGCGGCATACCAACAGTGACAGTTTTTGGCCCCGGCTGTCCTTCGAATTGGAATGATCCACTGAATGACCATAATATCGTCCTGGTCGCTCCGTGTGACATCCGGCCCGCCTGCATCGAGCGTGAGTGTGCACTCAAGGGCGACCTGAAAAAAATATCGCCGGGCGAAGTTGTCGCTGCGGCGATAAGATTGTTACCGGAGTGGTCGGAGTCTCGTTAGCTCACTTATCTCTTACGATATTCGTCCAGGTTGCGCCTGTCTTTCTTGGTTGGACGTGGACCCGATTCGCGTCGCGCGCCTGATCTCCAGTCGCGGTTTGCGAGGTCAATCTGTTGAAACCGTTCAAGCGTTTCCGGCGTCGTCGTCTCTTCGTACATGCGCTTCGCTTCCTGCTTCGAGAGATTAATGTCCGCGGCCTCGAGAATTTTGTAGGAACGATAAAGCCCGCTGACTCGAAGCTTGATGGTATCTCCTGCGTGAACGGCATCTCCGGCATCGGCGAACTTGTCGCGGATCATAACCTTGCCTTCACGACACGCATGGGTGGCCTGCGACCGGGACTTGAACAGCCGTGCGCGATGCAGCCAAATATCCAGTCGGATCTTTTCCGCTCCGCTCATTTCTGCGCGCGAACGAGGTCATCGGCCCGCGAAACCGCGAGTTTTCGCTGCTCGTCATTCAGATTCGGATATGCGAAAAGCGACGAAAGGCAAACGGCAATGGTCATTAAGTCGAGCCTATTCTCAGGCCGATTGCCTTGTACCAGAAACTGATAAGCTTTTGGATACTCCTTGCAGCATCCGAGTATCACGTTTATTTCTGCAGGAGTTGCACCGAGAATAGTCATATCTCTTTCAACCCCGGTCATGTGTTCTAAAGCAGGGGTGTCGCCGGTCAATAATAAGCACGCTAAACCTGCCAATGCCCAGCGATTCAGCCGGCCATCGATTTTTTCTTCCATCCGTTTGCCGATGCGGTTCAGACTCTCATTGCTGAGTCCGCCTGCCCATCGTTCGAGGTGCAGTTCTTCAACGGATTGAAGCCTGCGGTTTCTGCGTTCACGTTCTCCGACCCAACAGGGAAATAGTTCGTGCAGGAGCCCCATTCGATCCAGCCAAACGAGTCCACGACCTCGCTCAGGGTATGACAACACTCCCCACAACGCATCGCGCGCTTCAGCCGGTGTTCTCAAAAACGGCCGCGTTAGTTCTTTTAACCATTCTTCATGCTGCCGTTCCGGGGCGGGGCCACCCGCAGCCCAACGGTGAGCGAGTTCGACGAAAAGCGCAGGATTCCGCAAGTAGTCTCGTTCCGAAGTCATGACCAAGTTCGTTCGATTAATGCTGTTCCCTACGGGAGGATGCAGCGGGAGCCGCAATTCCCCGTACCGTTACCTAATACTTACCCGCAATATACAGTTTTCTCGCGAACTTTTCCTCCCCAAACGACCGGGTCTCACAACCCACTTACAAACACACCCTTAGGTTTTCCATGAAATCTCTTTTGACCCTCCTGGGCTACATTTCACTTGTTTTGATGGCCCTGACCGCAGAGGCTTCGTCGGATGCAACGCTCGATCACCTCAAGACACACATTCAATTTCTAGCTGATGACAAGCGTGAAGGACGTGGCATTGGTACCAACGGCCTCGAGGAATCAGCGGTCTACATCGCTGAGCAATTCCAATCAATCGGCCTCGCGCCGCCATTTGGCGACAGTTACTTCCAGCCCTTCGACATGGGATGGGGAGTCCACCTCGGTCCCAACAACTTTGCGCGACTCGGCGAGACGCGTGTTGATACGGCAAGCGGCATCATGCCCATCGGATTTTCGACAGCAGGAGAGGTGACTGGTCCAGTCATTTTTGCCGGATACGGCATTACGGCGCCGGAGTTCAATTATGACGATTTTGCAGGAATCGAAGCTAAGGATGCAATCATACTTTGTATGAGTGGAGAACCCGGCGAATTCGACACCGCAAGCGTATTCGAAGGGGTAAACTACACGCCGCATTCTTCCATGCGCAGCAAAGCCGGACTTGCCAAACTCAAAAATGCCGCGGCTCTGTTAATCGTGGAGGGTCCGCTCTACGCCGGCAGCGGAGTTGAACAATTGAGGGTTCCGCGCTCAGATGAACCCTACATGGACTGTGGCATTCCTGCGATGAGAGTCACGAGGGCTGCCCTGGCAAGGCTATTCCCGGAGTTTGAACTGGAAAAACTCCAGCGCTCCATAGATTCCAATACCGAACCGCGCAGCATGCCTATTACAGACAGTTTAGGTCTGACGATAAGAACGGACCTTACACGCGAAACGGTTGCCGTGAAAAACGTGTGCGGAGTGATTCCGGGTAACGACACGGTCATTGTCGTCGGGGCTCACTATGACCATCTGGGATATGGACAATCGGGCAGTCTTGACGAAAAGCCGGGTGCCATTCATAATGGGGCGGACGATAACGCCAGTGGTACGGCCGCCGTCATAGAATGTGCGCGCCTGCTCAAAGCAAATCCGGTGAAAGAGACGGTCATGTTTGTTGCCTTCACTGCCGAAGAGACCGGCCTCGGTGGATCCGGTTACCTCGTTAAGCACTTTCCATATCGGATCGACCTGATCAGGGCTATGTTAAATCTGGACATGGTTGGAAGAGTTCATGACGAGAAGTTAACTGTACAGGGGTGTAACACGGCGAGTGAATTCAAGGAGCTCGTGGCCAGTGCCAATCAAGGAATTGGGCTTGATTTGACGTGCAAGGGAGATGGCTATGGACCATCGGACCATATGAGTTTCTACCTTGCTGACCGACCGGTGCTGTTCATGTTCAGCGGAGCCCATGAGGATTACCATCGCTCGTCTGACGACTTTGAACGAATCAATGTTGATGGCGCGCTCGATGTGACGCACTTGACTGCGAATATCGTGCGGGAGATTTCTAACTATGGTGCGCCATTGACTTTTGTCAAGTCAGCCGAGCCCCCGCAAGAATCCGGCGGCCGCTTCCGCGCCTGGTTTGGATCAATCCCGGATTACTCACAACCCGATTCCCTGATTGGGGTTTTGCTCTCTGGTGTCAGACCGAGCAGCCCGGCCGAGAAATCAGGAATGAAAGGCGGAGACTTGCTCACCAAGATGGGTGAAGTGAAAATTAACAATATTTACGACTTCGTATTTGCGCTAAAACGGTATGCTCCCGGTGACTCCGTCGGCATCATCTTTGAGCGCAACCGTGAAGTGCAGACCGCCACGGTTGTACTGGGTTCGCCTCCTAAATAGTATGGAACCTGACACCTGGACAGCGGTTGACGGCTATCTCTGCAATCTCTTCGTTGGCGAAGATCCTGCCTTACAGAATACGTTGCGTTCCACTGGCAATGCAGGATTTCCTTCGCACCATGTGTCGCCGACTCAAGGCAAGCTGCTAATGCTGCTTGCACAGATGATTAGAGCAAAACGCATCCTCGAAATCGGCACGCTCGGCGGATACAGCGCGATTTGGTTTGCTCGCGCTCTTCCAAGCGAGGGTCATCTGCTCACACTTGAAATTGACCCGAAGCGAGCGGAGCTTGCTTCCGCAAACATCTCTCGTGCAGGATTGTCCGATCGCGTAGAATTCCTCACGGGCCCCGCACTTGAATCGCTTCATCAGCTTGAACGGAAGGGCGTGCCACCGTTTGATCTTATTTTCATCGATGCCGACAAAGAGAACAATCCCGGCTATTTTGAGCACGCCTTGAAGCTCGCCCATCCGGGAACCGTAATTGTGGTAGACAATGTGGTTCGGGGCGGTGCGATTCTGGATCCGCTAAGTCCGGACAATAGTGTGCAAGGTACACGCAAGGTTCTGGATCTTCTTGCAAGAGACCCCAGAGTGACTGCAACAGCGCTGCAAACAGTTGAGGCGAAGGGATACGACGGGTTCGCGTTAGCCATCGTCAATTAACGGAACAAAAAACTCCTCAAGCGGAGCTTGAGGAGCAGGTTTATCGAGAAAATGTCCGGAAACTACTGAATAACGGCCTTCACGCAGTAGAAGCCACTCGAGTCCGGATGGAGTGAGTCAAAGAAGACCGTCGTATCGGGTGGATTCGGCGCGCCGAGAGAATCCCAAGCCAACGAATCCGAATTCGAAGTTCTGTACACCGCATAATGCGTGATGGTGATCGCTTCGCCCTGGTCACTTTGTGTGACGGGTGTCCAGTCCAGCCGGACGCGGTTCGTTGCAGACTCAAAGGAAATGACCAGACTGTCCGGCGCGCTGGGCGTGGGCGGCGGTACGGAACACGGTGCGAAATGTGAAATATCGTACGCACCGACGTTCCCATTGTCGGCAATAAAAGCCACACACACCGTTACGGCAACTCCCAGAGCGGTTCCTGTTGTGTTGTAGAAACCGGCTTGGAGCGGAATGGCCGGATTACTCACGTCGATCACGCGCAATCCGTCACCATAGTCGGCCACATATACGTAGTTGCCGAGCAGTGAAATTCCGCGAGCCTGTCCGGGAGTATTGTGGAAACCAACCTGTACCGGATTTTGCAGGTTGGTTATATTGACAACTCTCATTCCATAGTTCCAGCTTGCGATATACGCATAGTCGCCGGAGACCACAACTTCGTAATCGATACCGGCTGTCGCTGAGGTTCCAACCAGCACCGGTAGTGAAGGTATGCTGACATTGATAATGCGCAATCCAGACGAACCCCAAGCCACATAGGCATAATTCCCTCGCACGGTGACGGCTCGCGCGGAAACAGGAACAATCAGAAATCCGGCTTCAACCGGCGCGGCAGGATTGCTGACATTTATGACGCGCAGTCCCGAATAGAAGTCTGCGACATAGGCATAGTTTCCTTGAACAGCAACACCGGAAGCCTGGCCGGGCGTATCAAGAAAACCGACTCCAACCGGTGCGGATGGATTCGAGATATTGACAATTCTCAGACCGGAGTTGTAATCTGCCACATACGCATAATCGCCCTGAACCGCCACGGCCTGCGCGTACCCCGGTGTGTCGAAGAACCCTACCTCCTGAGGCGATTCAGGATTGCTGATATCAATGATGCGAAGCCCGGCTTCCCAGTTGGCAACGAACGCGAGGTCACCTGATATGGCCACGCTCATTGCTGAGAAACCGGGTGTATCATAGGAGCCCACATAGCTAACGTTCAGACTGTCCTGACCGAGCACGCTCAGGCAGCAAGTCAGTCCAAACACGCATACGTAAATGGCTCTATGTACAGTGATCGCTCTCATCATATAGGCATACCCCTCATTCTGACCTTTCTCGCGGACCCGGGTCTGTAGCATTATGGCGCATTCGAACTCCGGGGCTCAAACGCCACTTTCAACAGACGGGCAAAATATCCTGAAAATTTAGCGTAAACGCAAGCTCCGATCAGCTATCCAACGTGAATTCCCAGATCGCCCTGCTTCATTTCCAACATAGTCTCAACCCCAAGAAACTTCTCATGTTACACATCGTCTTGCTGCTGCTGTTCTCCGTTTTCTCCTATGCCGCCGAACCGCTCATCTATGAGGCTGAAACTCATTTGCAGAATGTCCGGCAGCTGACCTTTGGCGGCGAGAACGCCGAAGCATACTTCTCGCCCGACGGAAAGTCGCTCGTTTTTCAATCCACTCGCGACAGCTTCGAGTGCGATCAGATCTTTACCATGCGCACAGATGGCAGCGGGTTGAAACTCGCGAGCACCGGAAAAGGGGCGACAACCTGCTCGTTTTTCATACCGGGGACCGATGAGATCCTTTATGCGACTACACATGACCACGGCGCAACGTGCCCGGTAAAACCCGACCGGTCTCTGGGTTACGTTTGGGGACTCTTTGAATTTGATCTCTACCGCTCGGGTACTGACGGCTCGAACCTCAAGCGATTGACCAACACCAAGGGCTACGATGCTGAGGCGGCAGTCAGACCTGATGGTCGTGAAATTGTCTTCACCTCTGCCCGAGACGGAGATCTTGAACTCTACAAGATGAACGTAGACGGGTCCAATGTCAGAAGACTCACCTATACTGTCGGATATGATGGCGGTCCATTCTTCTCTCCCGACGGAAAGTACATTGTTTACCGCGCATTCCATCCGCGCACACCGGAAGAACTTGGCAAATGGAATACGCTTTGGGAAAAGCAAGCCGTATCACCTGTACGGCTTGAAATCTGGCTGATGAACGCGGACGGCAGCGGCCAGAGGCAGGTTACCACTCTGGGTGCCGCAAGTTTTTGTCCTTACATGCATCCGTCTGGCGAGTGGATCATCTTCACTTCAAACTTCGCCGATACAGTAAACAAACGCATGCCGAACTTCGATCTCTACCGCATACGACCGGACGGTTCCGATCTCGAGCGGATCACGAATTCGCCGGTTTTTGAGGGTTTTCCCATGTGGTCAAACGACGGTACCCAGCTCGTATTTGCATCTAATCGCGGGGTACGAGCCAAGGATAGCGAGACGAACATCTTCATTGCAGACTGGATACCGTGATACCAGACAAACTTCCGGCTCTATAAGATTCATGAAATGCTTCGTTCGAAGCATAACGGAGAAGAGGTGGCCTGTTCATGGCCACCTCTTCCCTATTCCATACCGTGTTGACCGAAAGAGGTGCCTATTTCAGCAACACAATTTTCTGTACTGCCGCACGGTTTTTCGCTTCCAGTCGTGCGAAGTAAAGTCCACTGGGAAGCGGGACTTCATTCGTAGTGGCTGACCAATTGACGCGGTGCGTTCCTGCCGGTAGAGCGCGATCCAGAATCACAGCCACTTCTTGACCGATAACATTGAACACACTCAATCTTGCTGGTCCGGCTTGATCGATTCGAAGCGTAAATGTGGTTTGCATGTTAAATGGATTCGGATACGGCGTAGACAATCCGAAGTCGTCCGGAACGATTTCACTGCTGACATCCGTTTGAGTCGCGGCAGCAAAGACCTGATTCTCGTTGTTCCGCATTTCAAAATAGATGTCAAATGCAGGCGGCTGATCGGCCGGTCCTGCAACCTCGAAAGTTGCCAAGACTCCGCTGCCCGTCGCAAATGGTGATTCACGACTAATCCGGCCCAGTGAAACATCCGCTGCATTGCCTCGATTTGTGTAGAGGAAGACCGTGGTCCCTTCGCCGAGGAAACCACCATCACGGACATTTAAGATTGAACAACGCTCATCCGCAATTTGTACATAGAGGTGGGCAGTCGTCAGTCGGTCAACATCGCGTGCTTGCAGCTCAATGGTCCACCCATTTTCCGTACGACGCGTGACGGCCACTACGGGCGAAGACATTTCGTCTAATGCATTCTCCCACTCGCGTGGCGGTTGGGGCATTCTGAGCCCGCCGCTCGTGTTGAACCAGTTGTACATAGTATTCAGTGAAAGCAGATCGTAGGCATCCAGACGTCCATCCGGCGCCGCGACAAGCCTGGGCACTGAGTTTCCGGTGTAAGGTCCAATGTCGGCAATGGGATCGAAAATCACTCCGTTGCCATTCCATCCCTGCGTGAACACATTCACGTCGGCAAAGTCAATCCTTCCATCCACCCAGGGAACCATGGTGGGTGGATTTCCTGGATTTCCGGTCGTCGATCCAATATCGGCGAGATAGCTTCCGCGCAAATTCATATCATTCAGGGTAAACTGTGTGGCGCGGGCGTTGTTGACATCCCGGAATTCACAGAGGGCATCGGCAAACGAGAAGGTGCCGTTCTGAGGGACGCCAAAGCTGTCTGCCCGGACTACAATGGATGCGATGACTCGAGTCGCGTTGGTGGTGAGACCGTCATCGTCGCCGACCATCGACGCATTGATTTCCAGACGACCCAGACTGTTGTCGTAGTCAAACAGGAAGACCTTGTTCGTAAACCGTTCACCGCTCCACAGATTGCCTTCGTTCACGCTCATGACATCTACGATTCCGCTGGAAAAAGTGAATACAGCTTTCACAGCGGTGAGTGAGTCCATGCGTGAGACGCGGAGTTCGACAGTGCGCGTTGCACCCGGTTGAAGCAGCAGATACGCGTCATTATCCATGACGTCTACCACATCCAGCCTGAGCACATTGTTAATGGCTCCACCCGTGCTGTCGGTGTCGGCCTGTGCTTCGGTCAACCAGTCGCGATTGAAAATCTTCGAGATGCGATTACGATCGCCATCAGACGCCATAATGACCAGCCCGCTGTCTTCAGCCATAATGCTTAGTCCACGCGGATCCATAAACTGGCCAAATTCGGCGCCGAGCGAACCGACAGTGCTGACAAATGCCGGCGGCGTCGAACCGCCTGCTCCGGTTGCAGCATCATCACGATAGATAACGAGTCTTGCGTTGTCGTTGTCCGACACGGCAAGGTAAACCCGCGAACTGAATACGATGACTTCGATGTCTTCCGGGCTGTTGAGCACATCGGAAGGACTCGAAGCCGCGTTCCATTCCACAACCGGACTGGTCCAATCAACCGGGTCCACGGTTGAATTCGGAGTGTATGCGAATTTCTGAATGCGGTTGTTACCTGTATCGCAAACGTAGATGTCATAGACTCCATGATTTGAGTTCCAGCGCACAGCCAGGCCGCGCGGCAGATTTAGCCGTCCCAAAGACGTGCCCTGGCTGCCAAAATCTGCTTCATCCACAGACTCACTGTATCTCACGCGAATGTACGTGCCGTTTGGCGGTACGAGTCCATGTGAGCCGTCCCCAAATCTCACTTCGCCGGTAAATCTGTTTACCTCGCAAACGTGGTCGGTCGGACTTGCAATCAACAGGTCTTCCACGATCGTCCACGGAGTGGAGTCCGGACTTGCCCAAACTGTATAAGTTCCGACGCCGCCAACAGTTGCAAGCTTGTATGTTTGCAGCGGGGTACCGTCGGACTTACCGGGAACATCCCATCGCGTGTCGCCACCAAAGCAATTATCGATATTGTCGTACGCACGGATAACCTTCACCAGGTGATTATCTGAATCCGTGATGAATAGGCGGTCGTTCTTTACGGGCGCAGTCCCATCAAGTTCATAGTAGTTGTTGGACGGGCCGACGTTAAACTCGGTCGCGTCCACATTGTCTGTGATCGAGATGGCATCCGTCGTGTTGGTGACCGTGAAACTTAAACCGGGAATTCCGGTCGTGTTTGCCACACCGTGATTCCACACTTCAAATTTGTTGATCTCGGTCAGATTGGTCTGATCCGTGATCGTGACCACGCCGTCAATGATCTTGTAAACAATGCGCGGTACTCCTCCGTCTAATGCGGTCCAGGCTTTGGCACAGGAAAGCATCGGCACAATTTGTCCTGCAATTGAAGGACAAATCAGTCTAGGTTCGTAAGCGTATTGAGTCGCGGCGGCACCCTGAATATAAATAGCGCGTCCCACATTGGCGGTGGTCGGACTCCAGGTTGCGGTCGCGGGATCGTAACGCTTATAGCGGAGGCCGTCCTGATCGGCAACCGTGCTGAACGGATACACGATGTGAATCATACCGGTGTAATCCGCCACGGCCGTGAAGCGCTGCGGCGAA
>CAZVXJ010000042.1:0-15450 GCA_964631675.1 uncultured Alphaproteobacteria bacterium | reverse complement strand
CAGGCAATGCAAACAGCTGGTAATGGCTGCCGAGTCCAAGGGTCGCAGACTTGAGATGAACAAGTCCGATGTTGACGACGGCAAGTTTGCTGTGATCGCGCTGTTGGACGAAGTTGTCTTGAATTCGGATTGGTTTCACAAAGAGGATTGGTCGAGCCAACCGCTGCAGCTTGAATTCTTCGGAACAAATCTTGCCGGTGAGGAATTCTTTACCCGGCTCGATAGCCTGATGCGGGAACAGCCAGGACGCTTTGAGGTACTGGAAGTCTATTACCTCTGCCTTGCGCTGGGTTTTGAAGGCAAGTACAAAGTTTTGGGACGTGACCGCCTGCGCGGAACCATTAGCGAGGTCATCACCCGCCTGCAATCTATTCGGCCATTTGCTCCCGGCATTTCGCCCTCGTGGAAGACTGAGGCAGTTGGCGTTGGAGCGGTCATCAGCCGAATACCGCTTTGGGCCATCCCAGCCCTTTGTCTCGCGGCGTTGATCATTATTCTCATCATCGGTGATGCGCTTCTGTTCGAGCAGCTCAAATCGCTGACCATGGGGGGAAAGTAGAGCGTGGGTGGTCTTGGCGTGGTAATGGGCTTGTTGAAAAAGGCTGGATCCGTACTCCTGATCGGGCTGATCATCATTAGTCTGGCGATTTGGCTGATTCCTGATTCCGTGCTCGGCCAACAGGCCAAGATGATCAAGATGATGCTCATCGGGCTTGTGGTAGTCTTCATGCTGATCGTGTTCATCATGCAGAAAATGATGATGGCCACGAAAGGTTCCAAGAAGCTTGAAGGCAGCATGACCACGCCGACCGGAACGGCTGCTGCTGTCCGGCCCGACAAGAAGCAGGAAATTGAGCTGCTGAAGGCGCGGATGAATGAAGCCATTGCCGCTCTCAAAGCATCGAAAGTAGCAAAGGGCAAAAGTGGCTCGCATGCCCTCTATGCATTGCCGTGGTATGTGATTGTGGGACCGCCCGGATCCGGAAAGTCAACGGCCATCGCCAAGTCTGAGCTGAACTTTCCGTACTTGGATCCTTCCGGCAAGGGGATACGCGGAGTGGGTGGTACTCGTAACTGCGATTGGTGGTTCACGAGTGAGGCCATTATACTTGATACCGCAGGCCGCTATACGACTGAGTCAGAAGACCGGGAAGAATGGTTGGCATTCTTGGATCAATTGAAGAAGTACCGCCCTCGCAAACCGATAAACGGAGTGATTGTGGCGGTAGCGATTTCGGATCTGATGAATGCAACGGATGACCAGATTACGGAGCACGCCAGGACAATTCGCGCGCGAATAGACGAGCTGATCAATCGTCTGGGTATTACGTTTCCGGTTTACATACTGTTCACTAAGTGCGACCTTCTCGACGGTTTCGTAGAGACATTTGACGAGCTGCGAAAGGCCGAACGTGCGCAGGTCTGGGGAACAAGTTTCCCTGCAAGCGGAGAAGAACGGCCCGCGCGTACGCTCTTTGACAAAGAATTTGACAAGCTCGCCCGTGCACTGGAGGACTATCGCAGCGTCCGGCTCGCGGCGGAGACTAAGCCTGAGACGCGGCAGAAGATTTATCTGTTTCCTCTTGAGTTTCGTTCCGCTCAGGAATCGCTGGCGGATTTCATTGGCATGGTTTTCCAGGCGAATCCGTATCAGGAACAGCCGCTGTTTCGAGGATTCTATTTTTCAAGCGGCACTCAGGAGGGGACTCCGCTTGAGATCGTGATGTCCAAATTGATGGACACGTTTCGTTTGCCGGCTCCGCTTCAGGCAGCGCAGGCCGAACGAGGCGAGGTGAAAAGCTACTTCATTCACGATCTCTTCGAAAAGATTATCTTCCCTGATCAAGGGCTCGCAGGACCCTCCGTAAAGGGCGTGCGCAAAGAATCGCGAATGAGGACGTACTTTGCACTGGGCACAGCCGCCGTATGTCTGCTGTGGCTCCTGGGGGCAATTTTCTCCTTCATTGGCAATAGCGCGAAGATTGCTTCGGCCAAAGAGGTGATCACTCCGGTAGCATCAATGGAGGCACGCAGCGGTGCCGTTCTGGAAAACCTGCGCACATTGGATAGCCTGAGGTCCATGCTGGAGCAACTGGAGACCAGCGGCAAGCCATTCATGCGGCGGTTCGGTCTGTATCAGGGCGATGAAATCGCAGAAGGAGCGCGGGCACTCTACTTTCAGAAGTTCACCAGTCTGTTCATTCAACAGGCCGGCACTGACTTGGTAGCCAAACTTCGTGCGCCCGAAGAATACAATGTAAATTCGGTGCAGGAATATTACGCACTCGTCCGCACGTACCTCATCCTTACAAGGCCGCAAAAGGCGGACTCGAATGTTATCATTCAGAGCTTCAGCCAACTGGCTCAGCAGGAGGTCAGTCCCGAGAACGAAGTGGAACTTCGCGACCTTGTTACGAGACAGGTGCAATACTTCTGGAAGCATCGCCAGACGGTGAAAGTTATGCCGTCGGATGAGTATGCACTGAAAAAAGCACGTGAGCACTTGGCCGCCAATCTCACTCCTGAAATCTATCTTGATGCACGCATATCTGCATTCGCCGCTGGAACTCCGGCTATCAGTTTGCGCCAGCTTCAAGTTGACACTCAACTGCTTCAGTCGTCGGCCAGTGTTCGCGGAGGATATACTGAGGCGGGTTGGCCGAGACTGAAAGAGCCGATCGGGTTCACAGGAATTGACAAGATGCAGGATTGGGTGATTGACAATCTCTACGACGGTGATCCCCAAACATTGCGTGCCCTGAAGACAAAAGTCTATACGCCGCTGCGCACACTTTATATTGAAAAGCTGGCGGGAGAGTGGCTGAGATTTTTGGGCACAACGGCGGTCAACCTGCCGTCAGATCCAGAGCAGAAAGCCGCCGCCTTGAATACAGCCATCAGTGATCGCGGAATCAAGCGACTGCTGCAAGCCGCAGATCGGGCTTCGAAACCAAACGGTCTGGATACGATCTTTCAAAAGCAACTTGACGAAAAGGTCACGATCGTTCGCGATTGTTTTGGAAGGCCAGCCACTGAGACCGATCCCGGAAGCGACGGATGGTGGGGCGGATATCATGCACGAATCAAGGCACTCAGCGATGCTTGTGCTGCGGTCAAACAGGATCCGGTTGCCGGGATGAAGGACTATCGCAAGGCCGAAGCACTCGCGAAACAAGAGGTGGATAGAATTCTGCGCAATTATCCCTATGAGCTTCAGGAATCTGTTGCATCGCTGCTTAGAGGCCCGTTAGGCGGAGGCATTGATAAACCCTCGGTTGAGGGTGAAGGCGGCGGGGGCGGCGGTGGAGGGGGAGACAAATTTTATTCGACGCTCGCAACCAAATATCCGTTCACACGGGGAAGTTCTGAAGACGCTCCGCTGAATGATGTGGTCAACTACTTCCATCCACAGTCAGGCGAATTCTGGACATCGTACTACAAGAAATATGAGCCGCTGGTGGATCCGTCGGGTGTGAAAAAGAAAGATGCCGAAGATGTCACCATTCCCGATCGGGCCGTCCCTGCCATTCGTCGCGCACGCAGCATCACCGATGCTCTATTTCCCGCGGGCAACCCGAGTACGAAGGTGGATTTTCAAATCTACCCAAATACGCCAGTCGGAGCGACGGGGCAACTAAAAGCGATTACCTTTGCGTTTGCTGACCAGAGAAAGACCTACCAATTTGGGCCGCAGCGGTGGGAAAGCGTGAGTTGGCCGTCTGACCAGTCAGGCGGTGCCTATATTCGGGTCGAAGACAAGAATGGAGCGATTGCATTCGAGAACAAGATTGACGGACCTTGGGCATTATTCCGCTTGTTGGACTCCAGCGCAAGGCGAGAGCCAATCAGCGATGTCGAGTCGCAATATGAGTGGGAATTCGAGTATCCAAAGTCTTCCGGACAAATGGTAAAGGTGAGTTGGAAGATTCGTGCGACAACTTCGAGGCACCCGTTTCAATCGGGATTCTTTTCCGATTTCCGCCCGTAGCGCAGGTCCACGATGCTCTCCTACATCGGCTGCCTCGGGAAAATTAGAAGCTATGCCGAGTTCATTCGGCTGGAAGCGATGCATCCCGAAGTAGGAGCTTGGGATGAGTGGTTGCAAGAGGGCCTTGCCGCCGGAAAGCGAAAATATCCAGCCGGTCTGGACGGACGGTATACCACTGGACGAGAGTTAAGTTTCGTTTGGAAGCCCAACGGGTCGTCCACGGCCCTGATCGGGCACTCAGTGCCGAGTCAAGACAAGGCGGGGAGGTTATACCCTTTCACCGTTTTCGCGGGAGTCAATGCGGCGGATGGAAGCGAGAAACTGGCATGCCTCGCGCTTGCGTTTTCGAGGCAGTTGGAATCGATGCCAGTTCAGGAGTGGCAGGACTCAAGCGCCGCCCTCGCGTGGGTCAGTAATTTCGCCACTCGATTTTCACCGCCTGGTTTATTGTTGGCCGAAATCAATCGGCCCGTGCAGGATGTTCCACTGCTCAGTCCGCCCGGAACGGGCCTCGAACTGGCTTTCAATCTCAAGGCAGTGGCAGAGTCGCTCTCCGGCACGGCGTCCACCACGCTCGGATACGGACTCGGATTCAAAATCAACTCCGAGAGTCCGGATGCAGCATCGCTCGCGCTCTCAGCGGGAATGTCACGCCGCATCCTAAGTGGGTTGGGACAACCTTACTTGATATTGTGGACAGACAGACCCAATGCGCTACTTCTTATCTTCTATGGCCGACCACCGGCGGCCGTGTATCCTGGTGCCGTACTCGGAGAAGATATGAGTGACGATGTGTTCTGGCTATCGAGTAACGGAGGTGCAGACCTCGCTCTGATTCGATCTCAGTTGCCCAAAAAATTGGTTGACCTGATGGATCACCCGACCACGATGATTGCCGACATTCTGGAGATACTTTAACACGTTCCACTGGCAGGCAGATTTATTGATGCGAGGCTACTATTTCTGAGTTTCTGGAAAAATTCCGACAGCCGCTCGCCGGAGAAAATCCGGCCGGACGAGACGCGCGATACGATGAGGACTATGCCGAGCTCAAAGCGGAAGTCGAAAAGCTCACCGCAGGTTCAGTCGATTCGGGGATTGATCCAGCCCTTATCACCAATTTGTCGCGAAACATTCTTGCGAACAAATCCAAGGATCTGGCCCTAGCGGGATTTTATACTTGGGGGATGTTTCGTACGGCGGGATTTCCTGGACTCAAAGAAGGTCTTGAGACAATTGAGATTATATTCAAAGAGTATTGGGAGCAGTCGTATCCTCCGGTTTCAAGGTTAGCTGCACGCAAGAACTCCCTCGAATGGATGAATCTCCGTGTGGGAGAACAAGTGGAGGCTGGTGGTTCGTTTTCAGCGGATTGGTATCTTCTCACGGCGCTGGACGAACTGCTGAAGAATTTGGTCGCACTGATTGGGGAAAAATTCGGAGCAGAACCCCCCAGCATTTCGGCCATCACGCGAGCGGTGCAGACCCGATTAAAGTCGACAAAGCCGCCTGCTCAGCCCGCCGCGCCCGGTGCAGCCACGGCCGCAGTAGACGAAGGGATTACTTCGGATTCACAGGCCGAGGAGTTGTCGGGCAAGGTCAGTGACTACTACTTTGCCCAGTCGCCGCAGTCCATGATCGCTCATCGCCTTCCGCGTCTGATGCGCTGGGGGGGACTGGAAAACGAGCCACCCAACGAGCGCGGGAAAACCATGTTGCCGCCGCCACGGCCCAATCTAAGAATCGAGCTGGATAACCTTGTCGGCAGCTCGAATTGGCCTGACCTGCTGACCCGTACCCGGGAGATGTTCTTTGAGGACGCCTGTCACTTTTGGCTGGATTTGGGTCGATTTGCAGATCAGGCGCTTGAAGGTCTGGGTTCCGAAGTCCAGCCCCTGCGTACCGCGCTGCAGCGTGACTTAGGTGGGCTTGTGGAACGGATTCCGAAACTGCCAGAGTTAATGTTCAGCGATGGGACCCCCTTTGCTGATGACACGACCCGCAAATGGATTGAGGGCACGGTGAGGGCTTCGCTTGCTTCGGGAGCTTCGCCCTCCGGGGCGCTCCAGAAGCAGGCTTAGAAGACGCGGAACTTCTGGAGCATTTCCAGGCAGCGAGAAAGCTCGCCCGTGGTGGTAAATTGACAGATGGTCTGCGCCTGCTGCAACAAGGTCTAAACGGCGACGGCAAGCCCCGGACGCGGCTGCTCAGAAGGCTGGAAATGGCCAAACTGCTGCTGGGAGCCGATCAGGCCATGATTGCGGTGCCAATCCTGGAAGAGCTCTCTGCGGATGTAGATCGCTTTCACCTGGCTCAGTGGGACAAGGAATTGGCTGTGCAAGTCTGGTCGCAGTGTCTCGTGGGGCTGCGTCACGCGGCCGCCGCAAGAGCTAACTATCCAGGTGAAGACTGGGGTGCACGAATCGAAGACATCAAAAATAAGATCAGTTTAGTCGATATTGAAACCGCGTTGGCCCAGGGCTGACGCGAGCTTAACCCATCGAAAAGGAGAACTAACGATGGCCGGTGAAAGTTTTCAAAACGAGATTCCGCCCGCACGCGTAAACATCCGTTTTACCAAGGACGTTGGCGGAGCGAAAGAAAAGATCGAGTTGCCGTTCAAAACTCTCGTGCTTGGCGATTTCACAGGTGAGCCGCCGGCAGCCGGAGATAACCTGCAAACGCGCAAAAAGGTCAACATCAACAAGGACAACTTCGAGAATGTCATGAAAGAGATGAAACTCGGAGTGAAATTGACCTGCGCAAATAAGTTATCAGCAAAGCCTGGTGACGAAATGGCGGTCAGTCTCAAGTTCGATTCGATGAAATCGTTTCATCCTGAGGAGGTCGCCAAGCAGGTGCCCGAGCTGAACGCGCTGCTTGCCGCCCGTATGCTGCTGAAGGATCTTCGTGCGCGCATCATTTCTGGCCGCGAACTACGCACAGAGCTTGAGAAAATCATCAAGGATCCCGCTCTCTTGCAAAAGACCCTGGATGATTTGCAGGCCATTGCACCACTTCCGAAGTCTCTTGAAGCTGACAAGTCCGGCGGCGAACAGCCTGCCGCTTGATACTTTCCGAATCAATTATTTCTAACATAACCGACTGAGGAGTCCTCATGCCTCCTGAAGCTGAAGGCGCGGGACAACCCGCGAAAACGACCGAAGAACAGAGCGCTTCTCCATTGCAGAAGCTGTTTAGTGTCGTAGACATATCCATGCCCGGCAAGCCTGTCGATATGGGCCGGGTCACGACTGACGAGGGCGGCCCCGTCGATCTCGGTGCCACCATGGCCGGTGCGCTGCAGGTCTTCCTAAGTGAGATTGCCAAGCAAGGCACACCGGTCGAGAAAGTGGACAAAGTAGTGGTCGACCACTACATTGCCGAATTCGACCGGCGATTGTCCATGCAGCTTGACGAGATTTTACATAGTGCGGCATTCCAAAAGATGGAGTCCACGTGGCGTGGCCTCAAGTTTCTGGTCGATAGAACTGACTTCCGCCGCAATTGCAAAATAGAACTTCTGAACGTTTCGAAAGGTGAATTGCTCGAGAACTTCGAAGATTCACCCGAAACCGTACAATCCGGACTGTACCAGCAAGTCTATACGCAGGAATACGATCAGCCCGGTGGTGAACCGGTGGGCTGCATGGTCTCGAACTATGAGTTTGATCGCGGGCCGCAGGATATCGCGTTGCTGCAAAACATTGCCAAAGTATCGGCCGCAACGCATTGTCCGTTCCTGGGTTCTGTCGGACATAAGTTCTTTGGACTTGAATCCATCCACAAGCTTCCGACGCTTCCCGACTTGGCGGCTCATTTTGAAACGGCCGAGTATACCAAGTGGCGTTCATTCCGCCAAAGCGAAGACTCACGTTATGTCGGACTGGTTTCGCCCAGATTTCTTCTGCGCCTGCCCTATGGGCCGGATCAAGTACCTACAAAGAACTTCAATTACGAAGAGAATGTCACCGGTGAAACTCACGATCGATATCTCTGGGGCAACGCTACCTTTGCGTTCGCCGCGAATCTCGCCAAGAGTTTTGTCAACAGTGGATGGTGTGTGAACATTCGCGGTCCGCAGGCCGGTGGATTGGTGGAGAACCTCCCTATTCACCTCTATGATGCCGGCGGCAACAAGATGGTGAAGATCCCAACGGAAATCCTGATTCCAGACACGCGCGAATTCGAATTTGCAAAGCTCGGATTCATTCCCCTGAGTTTCTACAAGAATCGGGATTATGCCTGCTTCTTCTCGGCTCAATCGGCGCAGGAACCTAAGCTGTACGATGATCCCAAGGCGACAGCAAACAGCCGTATTTCAGCCCGTATGCCCTATATCTTTCTCGCGACGCGAGTGGCACACTACCTGAAAGTGATTCAGCGTGAGAACATTGGATCCGCGAAGGATAAGACTGTGCTTGAAAAAGAGCTGAATTCCTGGATTCAGCAGATGGTCACCGAGATGAAGAACCCCGGTCCGGATGTGATCGCCCAGCGTCCGCTCCGCGCGGCTCAAGTCAATGTGGAAGACATCGTGGAGAACCCCGGTTTCTTCCGAGTTTCGATGAAGATCATGCCGCATTTCCAGATCGAAGGTATGGATATTAACCTCTCGCTTGTCGCCCAGATGCCTAAAGGCAAGTAGCCAGATCTGATCGGTGGGTAGGCCGCGAGAACTTGAGGGCGGCCACGTATACCATACGAAAGCAGTCAGCAACAAGCTGTAACAAAAAACCACTAACAGGAGAGTTCACAATGCCTACCCCAGCGTACATGTCAATCAAAGGCCAAGTCAGCGGAGACATTCAGGGCAGCGTCAAAGTCAAGGGACGCGAAAACACTATCGAAGTTCTGGCACTTAGCCACGAAGTCCGCATGCCGACCGACCCGTCAACAGGCCGCTTGTCCGGGGTCCGCCGCCACGAGCCGCTGACGATTACCAAAGCCAAGGACAAAGCTAGCCCACTGCTTATGGCCGCGGCCTGCAATGGTGAAAACCTGACCGAAGTCGTGATCAATTGGTATGAGATCAAGCCCGATGGCAAGGAGGCGATCTGGTTTAAGCATACGCTCAAGAATGCACAGATCACTAACGTCCGCGACATCCTCCCGAATGTCAAGGACCCTGCGGTGTCCCAGTTGACACATATGGAAGAAATCTCCTTCCGCTACGCGGATATTACCTGGGAAGTCATTGATGGCGGAATCATGTATACCGACAACTGGGAGCAGACCCGCGACTAACTCGGGACGCTGACATACAATGCGACCCGGCTTATTTGAGGCCATTACAGGATACTTTGCCGATGGACAACCCATCGGCAATGTGTCGTTACAGAACCAGCGAATTCAGAGCATACTGGACCATGTCACCAGACTATTGAATTCACGGCGGGGAATGATTGCCCACCTCCCCGACTATGGGCTTCCCGACATTCAGGAAGTCTACAACAACATGCCGAAGTCTGTGGACTTTCTTGCCCGGGAAATCAAGGCAACGGTCGAAAAATACGAACCAAGACTGCGAAAAATTGATGTAGTCGAGCAGAAAACCGATGATGCAGAATTCAGGCTCACCTTCATGATAAAATGCGACATCATTGGCGGAGAAAAAGTCAAGTTCTATACGATGTTCTCTACTGCCGGCAGCGCCCGGGTCAATTCCCAGATCGACACCAGCTCATGAATCATCGGAGTCAGAGCTATCTCCGTGCCCTCATGAGTCGGGGTTTAGAATTTCCAGCTTCGGGTTTTCATCCCAATGACTGACCGGTACTACCAGGAAGAGCTGCGCTATTTAACCGAATCAGCAAAGGAGTTCGCGAAAGCCCATCCCGAGCAGGCGCGACTGCTGAACATTGACTCGGTGTCGGATCGTGATCCGTATGTGGAGCGGCTGTTCGAGGGCTTCGCTTTTCTTACCGGGCGCGTACGTGAAAAACTCGACGACGAGTATCCCGAGTTGTTTCACTCATTGTTTGATGTGCTGTGGCCGGCAAGTATCAAACCCGTGCCGGGTTTCACTATTATGGAGTTCAGGCCGAGGACGGGTTCCCTGCAGACACTCCGTAATGTTCCCGCCGGGACGTCTACTCTCTCGACTCAAGTAGGTCCGGACGCCGTGCGTTGCCGGTTTCGCACCACGAGTGACTTGACACTGGCACCGCTTACATTGAAGCAGGTCGGCCCTGACCGGACGGCGTCAGGCAAGCCGGCGATTCGCTTCAAGTTTGCGCTTGACGCTGGCACGGAGTACGAAAAACTTGGGATGTCGAGCATTCGGATTTACCTGCACGCAGATCTCGCCGCTGCGGTTCAACTTCATCTAAGCTTGACACGCGAAGTCGAGTCGGTGATTCAGTATCCCTCCGGTCGATCCATCGGAGCTCAAGAAATGATCGTGCCGGGCGGGTTTTCAGACGAGGAGGCGGCACTGCCAAACGGTCGGGGGATTCATGCAGCCTACAGAATCCTGCAGGAGTACTTCGCGATTAGAGAGAAGTTCTTGTTCTTCACAATTCGCGGAATGGAGTCGCTTGACCTGCCAAAAGGCACGACGGAATTTGATTTACAGGTGGTGCTGACGCGGCCATTGCCGGAGGGCATTCGATACAGCGAAGAAAACTTTCGCCTGCATTGTGTGCCTGCAATAAACCTGTTCAAGCACGATGCCGAGCCGCTCAGAGTGGATCACAGCCGCTTCAGTTATCGTGTGCAAGGAAGTGCACGCCAACCCGAAAGCTACGAGATTCACTCAATCGAATCCGTAAGCGGCCTCGAATCCGGAACGGGCAAGATGAACGAGTATCAGCCGTTCACCGACTTTCGATTCAAGTCCTCGCCGGCGAGGATTCCCGTGCGGACATTCACAACGCAAGCCCGCATCGGCCCGTCTGAGCGTTGGGAGACCCACCTGTCGCTCCACGGCATTGACCTCACCTCGAGCTCACCGATTCCCGAGAACCTCTCTGTCTCAACACTTGCCACGAACGGAAAGTGGCCACGCGAACTCAATCCAAACGATGTCTCAATCCCTTCCGAGGATAGTCCGTCAATCGCCACATTTGGTAATCTCACGAAGCCTTCGCTTCCTCAGTATCCGCCGGAACGGGACGAATATGCCTGGCGCTTACTCTCACATCTATCGCACAATCATGCAAGTCTGGCAGACGTCGAGACGTTGCGAGACTTGCTGCGACTCTATGATTGGTCCGGGCAGGATGCCAACCGCCGCCGAGTCCAAGGCCTGCATGCCATAAAGATCACACCGCGAGATTGGCTCATGGATGGTTCCATCTTGCGCGGCGTGCACATTCGTCTTGAAATCCAGGAAGGCAATTTTACCGGCAAAGGTGATGTTCATCTGTTCGGTCTGGTGTTGCGTGAGTTCTTCCGGCGCTATGTCACTCTGAATTCGCTCATTGAACTCTCCCTGTCGCTGCTTCCTTCGCAAACTGAATTCACATGGCCACCGGATCCCGGAACTCAGATAGTCCTTTGATTCGCGCGCTGTTAGCGCGGCCCCAGGAATTCCGTTTCTTCACGGTAGTTCAGGCGCTTGAACGGCAGCTTCCCAGTGCGGCTGAAGTTGGAACCGGTGGATCGCCCGCAGAGGAGCCTGTTCGCTTCTCGCCTTCGGTCAGACTTTCTTTTCCCGGCAGCGACCTGGTTTCGGCCAAATGGGCAGACGACAAGCACGGGCAAATGCACGTGGTGGCCGCATTTCTGGGGCTCTACGGTGTAGCATCTCCACTGCCGGACTACTTTCAGCAAACCGCTGCATCAGAAACTCCCCAAGCCGAAGCGCTTCGGGCTTTCCTGAACATCTTTGATCAGAGAATTTATGCCTTCTATTATCGAGCTTGGAAGAAACACCGTCTGGCTGAGTCCTATGACTCACGGTCTCAGGATCGAGTACACTCGCTGATTTCGGGTTTGTCCGGACTGGCTCAGCACGAGCGAAGAGGGCATAAACTCTTTGCTTCTGCGGGTATCATTGGAAGCGTTGTTCGCAGCGCCTCGGGGCTGGAGTCTGTACTGGAGGAATACTTCCGGGTTCCAGTGAAAGTCACCGAGCGCGTCGCAATGTGGCGAGAAAACCCTGCACCTGCCCGGCTTGGAAATCCGGCCCAGCGATTGGGACGATCAGTTGCGATTGGTTCCAATATCTGTGATCGCGCTGGCAGCTTCCGTGTCGCCTTCGGCCCGTTACCCATCGATGACGCACGAACTTTCTTGCCCGGCCAAGTCGATCACAACGAAATCATAGATGTTGTAGGTCGCTATGCTCCGGATTTTCTAACCTATGAAGTACACCTCAAGGTACTTGCTGAGGATGCGCCGGCTGTGAAGTTGGGTGATACAATGGCGCCCCTCGGATGGTTGTCATGGCTCGGACGGCCTGCCAATTCCGTTGAGGACGTTTCGGTCGGGCAGTTTGACGCAATTTAGCGTCCATACTTTTTCAGAATCTAAGTTTCAATTCATACCTAGGCTCCTCCCGTGATTGCAAAAGATCCCAAACGACTTCTTAGCAAGCTGAATGACCACCTTGCGCAAAATATTGAAGCGGCAGTGGGCTTCTGTGTGGCTCGTACTCACTACGAAGTGACCATCGAACATCTGCTGATCAAGCTGCTCGAAGATGGAAAAGGGGATGTCCCCAAAATCCTCGATCGTTATGGCGTGGATAGTGGGCCAATCTGGGAGGGACTGCTCAAGGGGCTTGAAGATGAGCGCGCCGGTAACACCGGCAAGCCGTTTATCTCAAGACAACTTTGGGAGATCATAGAGAATGCGTGGGTTGCAACCTCGGTTCACCATGATCAACAACGGGTGCGTTCCGGTGCCGTGCTCGAAGTATTGCTGGATGATGAAACACTGGCCCTTTCGCCGTGGAGCGATCAACTAAGGCGTGTGCCGCAGGATGGTCTGCGCACGGAATTCGCCAATGCAGTGAGGGGTTCAGTAGAAGATGTTATCACGCAAACCCGGAGTGCCTCGCGGGACATTTCAACCGGGCCGAAGCGTGATGGCGAGACGGCGCTGGATCAATTCACAGAAAACCTGACGGCGAAAGCCAAAGCTGGAAAAATCGATCCTGTATTTGGCCGTGACAATGAGATTCGGCAAATGATCGACATTCTGCTGCGTCGCCGCAAGAACAATCCCATTCTGGTCGGAGAGCCCGGAACTGGCAAGACTGCTATCGTAGAGGGACTTGCTATGTCAATGGTCGCGGGAGATGTTCCGGACACACTGAAGAATGTTGATATTCGCGTGCTGGATCTCGGATTACTGCAGGCCGGTGCAGGTGTGAAAGGAGAATTTGAACAGCGACTGAAAAATGTGATTCAGGAAGTGAAAGACTCAGCTACTCCCATCATACTTTTCATCGATGAGGCGCACACGCTGATCGGGGCAGGCGGAGCGGCAGGAACCTCAGATGCGGCAAATCTTCTGAAGCCGGCGCTCGCACGGGGCGAACTGAGAACAGTTGCGGCCACAACCTGGAGTGAGTACAAAAAATACATTGAGAAGGATCCTGCACTGGAGCGCAGGTTCCAGCTCGTAAAAGTGGATGAGCCAGACGTCGAGACGGCCACAATCATGCTGCGAGGCATCAAAGACAAATTCGAAGCTCATCACGGTGTCCGCATCACCGATGACGCCGTCGCAAGGATGACTTCTCTTGCCGCGCGGTTCATCAGTGGCCGACAGCTGCCTGATAAGGCCGTTGACCTCCTGGACACTTCCGCAGCCAGAGTCAAACTCACGCAAACGACCAAACCGCCGCAATTGCAGGACCTCGAGCGCAAGATTCAATACGTCGACATAGAAATCAAATCCGTCGAGCGTGATTTGCAGGCCGGGCTGCGGAACGACCCACAGTCGCTGACCGAGCTGCAGAGCAAACGCGCCGGGATCGATCAGGCCAGAGCGGACGTAGAGTCTCGTTGGCGAAAAGAGCAGGAGCTTGTCGGAAGTATTCTCATGGCCCGTATCAAACTTGCTGAGGCAATATCCTCCGGAGGTGAGGATACCGGTAAGTTAAGAGCCAGTCTCGATGCCATGAACAGCGACTTAGATCGGTTGCAAGGAGAGGATCCACTAACCACGGTTGATGTTTCCGGTCAGGTGGCCTCTCAAGTGGTATCGGATTGGACGGGCATCCCAGCAGGTCGCATGATGAAGGATGAAGCCAAGACACTGCTCGAAATAGAAGACAGGCTGCGCGAGCGAATCATCGGGCAGGACATGGCGATTGCCACGGTGGCTGAGGGGCTTCGGATGTCAAAGGCTGGTCTAAAGAATCCCGAAGCACCAATCGGGGTCTTCTTGTTTGTCGGCACAAGCGGTGTCGGAAAGACGGAGACCGCCCGAGCCATTGCTGACCTGATGTTTGGCGGCGATAGATTCGTGGTGACGATCAACATGTCGGAATACCAGGAAGCGCACACGGTTTCCCAGCTCAAGGGCTCCCCGCCCGGATATGTTGGCTACGGCGAAGGCGGTGTATTGACCGAAGCCGTACGCCAGCGACCCTATGCGGTTGTACTGCTCGACGAAGTTGAGAAAGCGCATCGGGACGTGATGAACCTCTTCTATCAGGTATTTGACCGAGGCTTCATGCGTGACGGAGAAGGACGGGAGATTGATTTCAAAAATACCGTCATTCTCATGACTTCAAATTTGGCCAGCGACACCATCATGAAACTCTGGGAGAAATACGAAGGCTTCGACAGCGATCAGTTGTTTGAAGTGATACGTCCCGAGCTGGTCGCCCACTTTCAGCCTGCCCTGCTCGCGCGTATGAAGGTCGTACCGTTCGTCCCGCTTGGACCTGATTCGCTGAAGACAATCGTAAAGCTTAAACTCAGGAAACTCGCCGGCCGTCTGCGTGAAGCCCACAAAATGGAACTCAACTTCGATGAGTCGTTGCTCGATGCAGTTGCGGCGCGCTGTCAGGATCCAGACACAGGAGCCCGCAATGTTGATGCGATCATAGACAAAACGCTTCTGCCGCAGGTCTCGCGTGAATTGCTGGTTCACATGGCCGAACAAACGCTGCCGTCCAGGTTATCATTGACGATGGGAGAGGACGGCAAGTTTGGCTATTCATTTGCTTGAGCGCTGTCCAATATAGTTAATGCGAGAACGCCCGCTCAACTGAGCGGGCGTTCTTCTTGAAAACACTTTCGGGGTTACATTAGAAACCGCTGCACGGCGGGTCACTGACAAGTACATTGCGAATATTGACCGTACCATCCATGTCCATTTCGAAAACATCCCACCACGGCTCGCTGCCCGCACTCGGAACACGAATTGAATGCAATAGTCCGGTCTGATCAAAAACACGCACAACCGCCGACGATGAACTTAACGGTCCATTCCCGTTGAATCTGCACACTTTGAACCGCAAATGCTGGTCAAAACTCGCGCCGATTGTAATAGTCTCT
>CAZVXJ010000041.1:0-15498 GCA_964631675.1 uncultured Alphaproteobacteria bacterium | reverse complement strand
GGTGACTGCAATGGCGCCAGCATCGTACCTATGGCAGATTCGCGTGTGGGAATCGTCTGGACAGACCAGCGCGCGTGGCAGAAAGGAGGCGTGCTCCATTATCAAATACTCAATCTGCAGGGAGCGAGCGAGTTTGTTGAGGACGGAAAACTGCTTTTTTCGGACCTTTCCGGTGCAGGCAATCCAAGTCATCAGCGAGCAGACTTGTTGCAGGACGGACAAGGCGGATTCTTTGTGGCATTGGAGGACCTGCGTACCGGAACCAAGACCATTCGAGTTGGACATGTGAATGCAAGCGGAGAATTGACCAGCCACCCGGCGGGGAATGTAGTGTGGGAGCCCGTCCCGGGTTTTGACCAGGATACTCCTCAGCTCGCCCCAGATGGATCCGGCGGGTGCTTTATTGCCTGGGGTGGTTATTCTGAGGTGTATACGCTGGACGTCTATGTTATGCGCGTAAACATGAACTGCGAACCGCTGTGGGCGGCGCCGCTGATGTTCTCGCGCAGTCCTGAGGAAGATGACCAGTTATATGATGTGATTGCGTCCGGTACGGGTTCGTGCATCGTCGTCTGGAAGAGCGGCTCATTTGGCGATTATGATATCTCAGCCGCGGGTATCAGCGAATCCGGAACCGTGGCGTGGGATCATGAGCTTTGTGATGCCCCGCAGAATCAGGTAAACGCTGTCGTCGTAGCAGATGGCTTGGACGGCGTCTATTTAGCGTGGGTGGACGAGCGCAATTCACCGGATCCACGCAAAATTCGCGCTCAGCGAGTGAATGCGAATGGCGTGTCGCTCTGGCTGCCGGACGGTGTTCCCGCCTCGACGGGCGATGGGAGCCAGATTCAGCCCGCAATCTGCACCGATGATTTGGGTAACTTGATCGTCGCATGGGCTGATTTCCGGACCACCCAGCATTTGGATATTTATGCCCAGAAGTTATCACCTCAGGGCGCTACCGTGTGGCCCGTTGAAGGTTTGCCAATCTGCACCGAGGCAGGAGAGCAGGAAGTGCCTCGTGTGGTCGCACACGATACCGAGAACATTTTCTTCTATTGGATTGACGGAAGAAGCTTTCCCGATCAGTTGATGGCTACACACCTCGATGCTGCGGGCAATTTGACTGGTGATTCCTATTGGGTAGTCAATGGTTCCGCGATTGCTGCTTCGAACACCTATCAAACGGATATCAGCCTGTCCTCTGACGGCGAAGATGGGTTTGTGGCGGTATGGACTGACCGGATTACCAGCATGAAGGAGCAGATATCGCGTATTTTTGCACAGCGCATCTTCGACTTTCAGACCGGTGCAAACGAACCGGGCGCTCCTACTGTGCATGAATTTGCGCTTTATGCGAACTATCCAAATCCATTTAATGCGATGACGGAGATTCGCTTCAGCTTGCCACAGATCGTTCATGCGGAATTGAAGGTCTACGATCTCACAGGCAGAGTGGTGACGACGCTTGCGGATGGAGTTTTTCAGGCGGGCGAGCACACGATGTCGTTTGATGCGGCGGCCATTGCGTCGGGCGTTTATTTCTATCGGCTGCAGGCCGGAGAATTTTCGCGCTCGCAGAAGATGGTTTTGTTGAAATAGACTTGACTGACATTACCCCCCCCACCCCCCCCGCTGAAGCGGAGGGGAGTTTGCGAGTTTTTATTTCGGCAGGAGAAGCGTCGGGTGACGCGCATGGCGCGGGTGTCGTCCGCGAGCTTCTAAAAAGAGAACCACACGCACGTGTGTTTGGGATGGGCGGCGACAAGATGGAAGCGGAAGGTATGGAGATTCTGCAGCACGCTTCCCGAATGTCGTTTATGGGTTTTGCGGAAGTTGTGCGGCATCTGCCCTATATTGCGCGGGCGAAGGCGAAACTGCTGCGAGCAATTGTGGAGCGCCGGCCGGACCTGATTATCTTGATTGATTATCCGGGATTTCATTTTTCGCTGCTGAGAAGTTTGAAACGGCTGGGAGTGATAGGAGTCACCCCCCCTGCCCCCCCGCTAAAGCAGGGGGGTGAAGCGAGGAACGGAAGCGGTGGGGACAACCCAAAAGTCCTCTACTATATCGCGCCGCAAGTGTGGGCGTGGAAGGCGGGGCGTGCGAAGGAGCTTGCACAGCTTGCCGATGCTATTGCCGTGATATTTCCGTTTGAAGTTCCGATATTCGAGAAGCTTGGCGCGAACGTAAAGTTTGTCGGGCATCCGCTGCTGGATGAAATCGGCGAGATTCCTCCGCGCGGACAATTTCTGAAGGGTCTCGACCTGCAGCCAGATGACCGCGTGGTCGGATTGTTTCCGGGTTCACGCAAGCAGGAAATCCGCAGGCACTTGCCGGTGCTGATTCAAACGGCAAAATTGCTGCGTAGGTTTGTTCCCGGTGTTAAATTTGTGCTGGCCGAAGCTCCCGGCGTTCCAAATGATCTCTACGACCGCTATCTTAAAGACGATCCGGGCATCACGCGAGCATTCGCTGTGTCGCATCTGGTGCTTGCTCATGCCAATGTTTCGATTGTGAAATCCGGATCGAGCACGATTGAGGCGGCCTACTTCGGCAATCCCTTTGTGGTCTACTACAAAGTGGCTCCGCTGTCCTATATGATCGGCAAGCGCGTGGTGAAAGTCCCGTTCATCGCGATGCCGAATGTGCTTGTCGGCGAAAAGGCTGTGCCTGAACTCATTCAGCACACCGTGACTGCTGAAAATCTGGTCGCACATATCATGCCGCTGCTCACTGTGCCCGCTGAAATGGAAAGCGCGCGTACTAAACTGAAAAAAGTACGCGCAGAATTCGGTGAGCCGGGTGCCGCGAAACGGGTTGCAGAGATGGCCGCAAGTTTGGTAAGAAATTAGCTGGAGCAATGGCAAGTCAAGGATTACAAGGCAACGTTTTCGTCGATTTTCGCGCTCAGCTGCTGGAGAGGATGCAGCGCGTACAGGAAGCGATCACCCAGCTTGGACCCACTCCGGAATTGCTGAGCCTTGTGAACGAAGTCGAGAGCGCTCTGGGTCGCATGAAGGATGGCACTTTCGGATTCTGCGAGACCTGTCACGATCCGATTGAAAGCGACCGGCTGCTCGCCGATCCGCTGCTGCGATTTTGTCTGGACCACCTGACTTCACGGCAACAGCGCGCACTCGAACAGGATCTTGAACTTGCGCGGCGCATACAGACTTCAATGCTCCCGCAGCGCGGTATCACTTTCGACGACTGGGAGATTGACTTTTTCTATCAACCCGCGGAGATTGTTGGCGGCGACTATTGTGATCTGATAGTCTCCGACAATGTGCCCGGCGTGACCTTTGTAGCGGGGGATGTTTCAGGCAAGGGAGTTGCGGCGTCCATGCTGGCAACACACTTGCACGGCTTGTTTCACAGTCTCTCGCGCTTTCAACTTCCGATTGAACAGCTTATGGAGCACGCCAACCGCCTGTTCTGCGAGAGCACCCTGGCCGCTCACTACGCCACTCTGGTGTGCGGCCAAACTCATGCGAACGGTGAGTTGGAGCTTTGCAGTGCGGGCCACTTCCCCGCTCTCTTCATTCAAGCAAGCGGCGTGACCAGGGTTCCCGCGAATACCGTGCCGCTGGGTTTGTTTTGCTCGCTGGATATGGAGACCACCCGGCTTAAACTGCAAGGCGGTGACTCGCTGTTACTCTACACGGACGGCATCGTGGAAGCCATGCAAGGTGACCGGGAATATGGGATCGACCGGCTTTGTGAACTCGTAGGACGGATGCACAGCGCGTCGGCGCAAGAGATTATCGCCGCTTGCCTTGGCGATGTGCGTGTCTTCCTTCGCGGCACACCGGCGGATGATGATGTAACCTTGATGGTCATCCGCCGCAAGCTGGCGTAGTGTGAATGCTGGACCGCCTGCTCTTCTTTCTCGGGTCCACGTTCGGTCATTGGGCGATCCTGCTGTTGGGTGTAACCTGGCGAGTCACCGTTCACGGCTGGAACCACATTGAGTCGGCCATGAATTCCGGCCGGCCGCTGGTGATGATAACCTGGCACGGCCGACTCCTGATGTCCACATGGCATATGCGCAATCGCGGAATCGTGAGCATGATTTCTCGCAGCCGCGATGGTGAGCTGGTTGCGCGGGTGGTGCAGAAATTGGGCTATCGAGTGGTTCGCGGAAGTTCATCGCGTGGAGGATCCGAGGCCGCGCGCGAGATGTTGGACGAGATCCGCTCAGGGAGAATTGCCGCCATGATCTGCGATGGGCCGCGCGGACCGATTTACAAGATGAAGCCCGGCGCGCCATTTCTGGCGATGCAGGCCAACGCGGTCGTTGTTCCCGTCATGGCATCGGCCGACCGTGCATGGATATTCCGCTCCTGGGACCGATTTACCGTACCCAAGCCGTTTGCGCGCGTACACATCTTCTACGATTCTCCCATCTCTTCTTCTGAAACTGGTGACCTGCGTTCCTTCACGCGCACACTGGAAAGCGCGCTGAACGAGCTGCGTGACACATCAGACCTGTTAATCCCCACACGTTGAATTGAACGCACCTCAACCATAAAGGGCAGATGAATCTTGGCTAATCCTCTGTTCGCGAAGAAATCTCTTCAAACCTTGCTCGCCGAAGCGGAAGGAGAACACCGACTTCGCCGCGTCCTGGGGCCGATGGCGCTCACCAGCCTCGGTGTCGGCGCAATCATTGGTACGGGCATTTTCGTGCTGACCGGCATTGCAGCTCACGATAAGACCGGTCCTGCGCTGATGCTGTCTTTCGCCGTGGCGGGAGCGGCGTGCATTTTTGCCGCACTTTGTTACGCGGAGTTCGCATCAATGGTGCCGGTGGCTGGGTCCGCCTATACCTATGCTTACGCCACGATGGGTGAGCTGTTCGCGTGGATCATCGGCTGGGACCTGCTGCTGGAATACACGGTGGCTTCAGCGACGGTGTCACACGGGTGGTCGCATTATTTTCAAAATTTCATCGGGATTTTTGGACTGGAGTGGCCCAAATGGCTCAGTTTAGCCCCGATCGATTATGACACCGCGCTCGGGCAATTCGTTTCGACCGGTTCGTTGATGGATTTGCCTGCGATACTTGCGACACTGGTCATGACCGTAATTCTGGTCAAGGGAATCAAAGAGAGTTCAAGTGTGAACAACGTGATGGTCGCAGTGAAACTTGCGGTCGTTCTATTCGTCATTGTTGTTGGCGCATTCTATGTGGATCCCAAGAACTGGGTACCGTTCGCACCGTATGGACTGAGCGGTGTCAGCTTCTTCGGGCATACACTTTGGGGTCAAACCGGAGCGGGCGGCGAGCCGCTGGGAATGCTGGCCGGAGCGGCTGTAATTTTCTTCGCCTACATTGGATTCGATGCTGTTTCCACTCATGCCGAAGAGGCGAAAAATCCGAAAAAGGATGTGCCAACGGGGATTATGTGGTCGTTGGTGCTGTGTACGATACTTTACATTATCGTCTCAGCGATCATCACCGGAATGGTGCCCTATAACGAGATCAACATTGATGCGCCGATCGCTGCGGCTTTCGCAGATCGTGGGCTGACATTCGCCCACTTCATCATCTCATTGGGCGCACTCACCGGAATTTCGTCCGTACTGTTGGTGATGATGTTGTCGCAGCCGCGCATTATGCTGGCCATGGCGCGCGATGGCCTGGTTCCGGAGTCTTTTTTCGGCGCTGTTCATCATAAGTTCCGCACGCCATGGAAGGGCACGATTGTAAACGGCCTGGCGGTAGCGGCCCTCGGAGGATTTTTGCCGCTGCGAGTGTTAGCCGAGCTGGTGAACATCGGCACGCTGCTGGCTTTCGTGATGGTCTGTGCGGCGGTCTTGATTATGCGCGTTCGCCACCCGGAAGCGGCGAGACCGTTCAAAGCGCCGTTCTTTCCCTGGATTCCGATTGCCGGTATCCTGATGAGCGTTCTCCTGATGTTCTCGCTTCCCGTGGAGAACTGGGTGCGGCTCGGCTTCTGGCTGCTGCTTGGATTCATTATCTATTTCGGATATGGGCGGTATCACAGCTATCTGCGGCATGGCAGGCCCAAGGGCATCGCATGAGCGAAGCCAAATCGCCAACGAAAGAACTCCGCCGCGAGCTGAAACTGCTCGACGCAACCATGATTGTGATGGGATCCATGATCGGATCCGGCATCTTCATTGTGAGCGCGGACATTTCCCGCACGCTGGGAAGTGCCGGCTGGTTGATGATGGCCTGGCTGGCAGCCGGAGTGCTGACCGTGATGGCGGCGCTGTGTTACGGTGAGCTTGCGAGCATGTATCCGCAGGCAGGCGGACAGTATGTTTACCTGCGCGAGGCCTACGGTCCGCTGTTCGGATTCCTGTTCGGCTGGACGCAGTTCCTGATTATTCAACCCGGCAGTATTGCGGCGGTGGGAGTCGCTTTCGCCAAGTTCACGTCGGTGCTGTTTCCGTCCCTGGGTGAAAGCAATCTGCTGTTCACCGTCGCAGGACTGAATGTGAACGCGGCGCAAATTGTGGCGATCTTAAGCATCAGTCTGCTCACCTGGGTGAATACGAAGGGTGTGAAGCAGGGAAAGATCGTGCAGGATGCGTTTACGCTTACCAAAACTGTTGCGCTCGCCGGCCTGGTGATTTTTGGTATTGTCATGGCGAAGAATTCAGACATCGTCGCTCAGAACTTTTCGCAATTCTGGGAGGCCGCGAAAACCACCGTACAATCGGATGGCACGCTGCTGATCCAGAGCCTCTCGGGAATCGCGCTGCTCACGGCCCTTGGTACGGCCATGGTTGGATCCCTGTTCGCTTGCGATGCGTGGAACAATGTAACGTTCACGGCTGCGGAAATTGTGAACCCGAAGCGCAACGTCGGCCTCTCGCTGGCACTCGGAACCGGTATCGTCGTCGTGTTGTATCTGCTGGCGAATCACGCGTACATTCTGCTCCTTCCGGTCACGGGCGATCCCAACGGCGCAAACGAGATGGCTCGCGGAATCCAATTCGCCACAAATGATCGGGTGGGTACGGCGGCGGCTTCGCAGATATTTGGCAGTGCCGCCGTGCTGGTGATGGCGGTGCTGATCATGATTTCGACGTTCGGCTGTAACAACGGGATGATTCTGGCCGGAGCACGAGTCTATTTTGCCATGGCGCGCGACGGGTTGTTCTTCAAGAGTGTCGGTACGTTGAACAAACACGCCGTACCGGGAGTTGCACTGATCATTCAGGGTGTCTGGGCTGGAGTCCTGTGCCTGTCCGGCCGCTACGGCGACCTTCTGGACTATGTCATTTCAGCGACGATTCTGTTTTACGTTTTCACGATTATCGGAATCTTCATATTACGCAAGAAGCTTCCCAATGCAGAAAGGCCCTACAAGGCTTTCGGTTATCCGGTCTTGCCTGCGATTTACATCCTGCTCGCGAGTGCATTTGTGGTGAACCTGTTCATTTTCAAACCGGCCTACACCTGGCCCGGATTGTTTATCGTCTTGCTGGGCGTCCCCGTATATTTTGTGTGGCGGAAGAGCACCGCTCTTGCGCCGCGATGATCTACTCCGCATGAAAGTCGACCTTCACGTTCACTCGAAATTCTCTGACCGGCCGACCAACTTCTTCCTGAAGAAGCTGAACGCGCCGGAGAGTCTCACGCTGCCGCGCGATGCCTATAACATGGCGAGACGTCGCGGCATGGACTTGTTCACACTGACAGACTCGGATTCGATCGCGGGATGCCTGGAGTTGCGGGATCTTACCGGCGTTTTTTGTTCGTGTGAAACCGTGGTGGCATTTCCCGAGAATGACTGCAAGGTGAAGCTGCTGGTCTTCGACCTGAATGAGACTCAACTGCGGCAGATGCTGGCTCTGCGCGGAAATGTCTACAATGTGCGCGAGTACTTGCTGGCCGAGAATCTGTTTCATGCCGTCGCGGCGCCGCTGGAGATATTGAACAACCGCCTCGATGCGGATATCTGTGAAAAACTGCTGCTGCTGTTTGATCACTTCGAGTCTCGCTGCGGCGGCAGGCAGGAACGAACCAACCAGTTCGTTACCCACCTGCTCGATCATTTGACCCCCGAGCTCTTATACGATTTACAGAAGAAGTGGAGTATCGATCCCGCCTGCGACAAGCCGTGGCAAAAAGGCCTGATCGGCGGTTCGAATGATTACAGCGGACAGTACGTTGCACTGACTTGGACGGAAGTCGAGAAATCTGAAATTCCAAATCCCGAATCCCAGAACAAAGAAACCGGGTCAAGCGTTACGGATTTTATTCAGACGCTGAGAGAAAAGCGAGGAATTGTCGGCGGAATTCACGGCAGCACCATATCGTCTGCGCACTCCATGTACCGCGTGGCGTTTTCGTTCTACCAGCAGTCGCTGCAAAGCCGGAATGCGCGCGAGCCTGATCTCCTGAGCCTCGTTCTGGAACGGGTACTCAGACCCGGCACGAAACGGCTGACACTCGGGCAAAAGGCCGGCATCGCATGGAGAAGCGTTTTGCGTGCGGTAAATCTTGAGAAGCGGCCTTCCGCGGTGGAACGCCGACTGCTGCGCGAGTTTATCGTGGCCTACGCTCAGGTGCCCGCGAATGAGAGGCTGGAGGGAATTCCGGCTGATGATCTGGTGCAGTTTGACGAGCGCCTCTATGCGCTGGCCGATCGCGTGATCGGGCAGGTCAGCTACCGCATGATGAACGCCGCGGCAAGAGAATTTTCCCATGGCCGGGCGGGAAATGCGCTATCCTACGGAGCGGCCCTGCTGCCGCTTCAGGCTGCGCTTGGACCCTACGTTTACTCCTACAAAAAACTGAATCGCGACCGGCCGCTGATTGCCAGTCTGGAAAAGCGCTTTGAGCACAAAGTGGAGTTTCCGGCGCGCCCGCCGCGCAAACGGATCGCCTGGTTCTCGGATACCGTCGTCGATGTGAATGGCGTTTCGTTGACATTGCACCGGATGGCCGAAGTGGCAGAGCGGCAGAATGAAGATCTGACGATTGTTTGCTCACTGCTGCCCGAGAAGGCTCCGAACGGGCAAAAGTTCTTGAACTTCCCCCCCGTCGGAGAAATTGCAATTCCCGAGTATGAACTTCAAAAACTCGTGATGCCGCCCGGTTTGCAGATGCTGAAATTTCTGGAGAATGCAGGTTTCACGGAGTATGTCATCTCCACGCCCGGACCCGTCGGCTTGATTGCGCTGCTCGCGGCAAAGATGTTTCATGTACCGTGCCGCGCGATTTACCACAGTGATTTTCCACAGCATGTGCGGCTGATTACGGGTGACGAAGGCTTGGAGCAAGCTTCGTGGTCGCTCATGCGCTGGTTTTATCTGCAGGCCGATGCTATCTATTCGCCCTCGGCGTTTTATCGGGATCAACTTGCGGATCATGGATTCCCCCGCGAGAAAATGTTCATTTTCAATCGTGGAACGGACCTGGAGTTTTTCAATCCCCGCCACCGCGATGAACAATTTTACGCGCAGTGGGGCGTGAAGAACCGCATCGTCATCGTGTACACGGGCCGCGTTTCGCGAGAAAAGAACCTCGATGTGATCTTGAGCGCGTTCATGGCCGACCAGGATTTGAAGGAGCGAGCGGCGCTGGCCATCGTGGGCGACGGACCCTACCGCGAGGAGCTGATGAAGCGCTATGTGCATCCGGGAATCGTGTTCCCCGGATTCCTGAAGGGCAAGCTGCTGGCAAGGGCATATGCGTCATCGGATATGTTTGTCTTCCCCTCCATGACCGACACCTATGGAAACTCCGTGCTTGAAGCCCAGGCATCCGGACTTCCGTCGCTGGTTTCGGATGAGGGTGGCCCGAAAGAAATCATTGCGGTTGATGAAACGGGCCGTGTGCTGGCCGGCTATGACACCGAGGCGTGGCGAATCGCGATGCGCGAATTAGTCATGAACGAAAGTCTGCGGCAGCGTATGTCGGCGGCGGCGCGAGCACACGCGCAGTCGCGCGACTGGACCACTGCCTTCCGAGAGTTCTGGGATGAGAATCCCTATTCCCCCCCACCCTCCTCTGCTAAACCAGAGGGGAAACTGGAGACCCATTAGTGCCCGTTATTGAACATGCGCGAAAAGCGAAACCCAAGGATTACCGTTCGAACAATCATAACAAGTGGGAGTTCGATAATTCTCTTTATCAGAAGCATCTCGAGATGTACCTCGACAAGATGTACTTCTATCTCAGCCAAACCGGCGCGAAAAATGTACTGGATGTGGGCTGCGGTGAGGGAATCGTCTACCGTGCCATGAAGGAGCGCGGCTGGAGCGGGAGTTGGACGGGCTTCGATTACAGCCACGAAGCCGTTGAGTTTGCAAAAGTCGCCTCACCTGAAGCATCGTGGCGGCAGGCCAGCGCGTACGAGATCCCTTATGCCGACAAAAGCTTCGATTTGATTTTCAGCTCTCAGGTGTTCGAGCATCTGCCGAATCCGGAAGTAGCACTTAAGGAGTGCGCACGCGTGGTAAAGGGCAGGATGCTCCTGTCCGTTCCGCTGGAGCCGTGGTTTCGCAGTTTTACCTGGGTCTCGGTCACCCTGAAGATTGGACAGGACCCCGGGCACGTGAACTTCTGGCTGCCGTCACAATTTCGGAAATTCGTTTCGCAAGTCGGCAAGCTGGAGAAGTGGGATCGCTCGACCGTCTATCAAATTGCCATGGTTGAAGTGAGGTAGTTCAGCTGAAACTATTCGGTTGAAATGCCGCAACTGCTTTCGGACGCCGTATGCACGGACACAACATAGCCTCGAATATCCAATAACGTAACTTCAGCCCATCACTTTATTTCGCCGCCGCGATTTTCGCGGCGGCGTTTTTATTTGTCAACGGCCCGCGCTTTGCCAAAATAGAAATCGTAGCGCATGACTGCATGACTGTATTATGGCAACGATAGTCGATAAGGTGATAGCAATGAAGACGACCGTAGTGACCCCCACGTTACCGATGGACATTCTGCTGATTGAGGATGAAGAGGAGCAGGTAACGATGGTGCAGGAAGCTCTGGAAGACAGCAATCTGAAAAATCGCATTGTTGTCTTGAAAAGAGCGATGGATGCTCTGGTCTATCTGCGACAGGCGGCGTCCGCCTCTCCGGAACAGGACCCGGGCGCAGCCAGACCCGGCTTGATCCTGCTCGATGTGGATATGAAAGAGAAACGCGGATTTGATATTCTCCATGATATCCGGACTGATCCGGTGTTGATGACGATTCCGGTGGTGATTCTGACGAATTCACTGGAGAAAACTGACCTGAACTGTTCCATGGCGCACGGCGTAACCGGCTATTTTCTGAAGCCGATGGCCGCCGCACAATTGAAAAAAGTTATTCGAGACGTTGAAGAGCATTGGACCGTACTGGGACAACCCCCCTGTGCAAACTGAACCGATGTTTGGACTGTGACATACGATGAAAAACCCGAAGCACCTGAAGACGCGACTATGATGAATCATGCGAGCAATCGAATGAAAAAAGAGCGCCCGCTCCGGAATGGAGCGGGCGCAGATGTTTGGTGGAAAAAGTTCCTACGCCGGTTCCAGAACGGCAGTGGTTTCAACCGCCGCGATACGGTTCGCAGCATCGAGAGCCGCCACTTTGTAGCACTCTGCAAGGGTCGGATAATTGAACACAGCATTGATCAGATAGTCGATCGTACCGCCATGGCCGATCACCGCCTGACCGATGTGAATCAACTCTGTTGCGCCCGTTCCGATCGCGTGAACGCCAAGCAGTTTGCGATTGTCACGATGCACCAGCAGCTTTAGCACACCGGAATCGTCGCCCAGGATCTGTCCGCGCGCAATTTCCCTGTAGCGTGCAATCCCGACTTCATAGGGAACAGATTTGGTCGTCAGGCGCTCTTCCGTGGCTCCGACCATGGAAATCTCCGGGATAGTATAAATTCCGTAAGGATACAAATCATGCATGGCGCTGTTCTTCGAACCCAGTGCAAACAGAGCGGCGTGGCGACCCTGTTCCATGGAGGTTGAGGCAAGCGCCGGAAACCCTACCACATCACCCACCGCGTAGATGTGTGAAGCCGTTGTCTGAAAATGCTCATTCACTTTGAGGCGGCCGCGCTCGTCACACTGAATTCCAGCATTCTCGCATTTCAATGTGTCGGCATTGCCTTGACGCCCGGCCGAGAACAGCGCAATTTCACTCGCGATGACCTTTCCGGATTCGAGATAAGTCACCGCCTGCTTGTGGCCGTGGCTGTCATTTTCAACCAGCACGCGATCTACTTTTTCTCCCAGCCGGAATACGACATTCAGCTCTCTTAGCTGATAGATAAGGTTGTCGACAATTTCACGGTCGACGAAGCTCAGCAGCGTGGGTGCAAGGTCTATCACCGTAACCCGCACGCCCAGCGCCGCGAAAATACTGGCGTACTCCAGTCCGATCACTCCGCCGCCAATGCAGGCCATGCTGTACGGAATCTTGGTGAACTCAAGGATGGTGTCGGAATTGTGCACCACCGCGCCGTCCACTTCGATGCCCCGCGGTGACGCAGGACGGCTGCCGACGGCGATAATGATGATCGGTGCCTTGAGCTGATGCACGCGGCCGTCGTGCTCAAATTCAACGGTGTTCGAATCTACAAAGTGCGCCACACCCTGGAATAGCTTGATGCCGTTTCGTGAGAGCTGGTGCCTTACGACCTCCCACTCGCGAGTGATTACGATGTTCGTGCGGCTGAGCACGTCATCGGCAGTTATGTTCTCCTTGGCCCGGTACGCGACACCGTAAAACGCGCGCTCCCGTACTCCGGAAAGATAGAGCACGGCCTCGCGCATCGTCTTCGAGGGAATCGTTCCCGTGGCAACGCTGACGCCGCCAACCTGGCGCATTTTTTCAATCAGTGCCACGCGCTGGCCTTGCTTGGCTGCGGCGATGGCGGCACGCTGTCCCGATGGACCGCTGCCCAGCACGATGAGATCAAATGGTTCTGCAGTCATCCGTGTGGTCTTCCTCCCGGTGGGTTCGATGATTATCGACCCGCGAATATACTTCGGTGATACCGGCAACAGTCTCCTGTAATGTTGCCGGACTTCGACAGACTTTCAATGCATCAAATCACTTGCGTCGCCACAACCGGAGCAAAAGGCACTCCGCAAGCGAAATTGCATTTTGCAACACGTCCTAACTCAACAATCAGCCTAAGTGCAGGCGTTCTGTGCGGGTAGAGTAGCTGGCCTTCAAATTGCGTAGTAGATGTATGGGAATAAGGAGAAACTCATATGTCGGCGCAGCGAGGATTCACGGTTCTTGACTTAATGGTAGCGGTGGTGATCATCGGCGTATTGTCAATGATTGCCATGACCGAATATAATAAAGTGCACAATCGAGCGTATGTGGGCGCTGCCGTGAACGATGTACAGGTCGTGCGCAAGGCTCTGGCTATGTATGACGCCGAATGGGGCGCTTTCCCGCAACAGCCCTATCAGGATGTATTCCAGCTTATCACGGATCTGGTTGATCCGGATGGTCAGCTGTATATGGACCCGCCCGCGGGCGACAACTTCGCGAGCTTCGACTATTTCCCGCCTGACCCGACGGATGTCTACGGGGATTACGAGATTGTAGTGGTTTGTAACGACAACCATGCCACGCAGGTCTCGGTCAGCGGCAGTGACGAAGTGCACATCGTTCGATTAAACTGACACACTAACAGGGTCACTTCCTGCCTCAATTTAGAGGCATGGCTTAAGTCGGGCTTCCGAATCTGCGGAGCCCGTTTTTGTTGACCCGCCCGCACAGTCCAATTTCCGCTCTCTCTATTATCGGCACAAAGTGGCCGAAAGTTAGTTCAAGTCCAATATCTCCAGTGCAAGACAAAACGAAATCAGTTTCGGAGGTGCTTATAGCAGAGTCGAGCACTTTGACAGCGTTGCAATCGCCCTTCACCCATGACTATATTAAGCCGCAAGGATGAAATGAACGCAGACCCGTTATGTGAACCAAAAGGAGACGGCAAGAATGAGAAGGTTAAGATTGTTCATGTTAGCGGCGGCCGCGCTGATGATGAGCCTCACGGCAACTGACGCGGGCGCCTGGTGCAATCCCGATCCGCTGGAGTGCGGAGACGTGATCACCACGAACCTTCATAGTGGGAATACCCACGATGACATTAACACGTACAATTGTACGGGTGGCACAACGTTTAACGGAAACGCGCACGTGTATCGCGTGTACCCGTCGGTAAACAGCCCGATGTGGATCACACTCGAATGGACTGCCGGACCAACGCAGTACTACGACCTGCGGCTGTTCGTGCTCTCCAGCTGCAACCGTAACGCATGTATTGCCAATGACCCCCACGAAATCTATTTCCCGACTGTGACACCGGGAGATGACTACTGGATTATCGTGGATGGTCGCGGCAATTCTGCAGACAACCAGTCGTATACGCTCTCGATTTACTGCGATGACAATCCACTGAGCGCCGAACTGACATCGTTCGACGCATCACGCAGCGGAAACGCAGTAGACCTGAGCTGGTCTGTGGCCAGCGAAACAAATAATGAGAACTTTGAAATTGAGCGCCAGTCAAGCCAGTCGGACTCCTGGTCCCTCATCGGACGGGTGGCCGGACGCGGCACTGCCTCGGGTCCTGCAAGTTATTCTTTCCGCGATGATGCCGCGGACAGCAGAATAGCCTACCGCTATCGCTTGAGTTCAGCGGAATTTGATGGATCGCGTCAGGAACTCGGCACAGTGGACGTCGAAGCAGTGACGCAATCGGAAGTCGTCAGCGAATTCAAACTCGTGGGCAATTATCCGAATCCATTCAACCCGACCACCAGTGTTGTGTTCGAAGTCGCCGAAGCGTCAGACATCAGGCTGGATGTCTTCTCGGTTGACGGACGACTCGTCCAGACGCTCGTTTCCGGAATGATGGAAGCGGGCCGCCATGAAGTCAGCTTTGATGCGAGTACTGAAGGTGCCGGTGTTTATTTCGCCCGCCTCAGTGGAGTCAGCGGATCACAAATGATGAAGATGATTCTCTTGAAGTGAGCATAGCTGCGTCTCCCTCCGCAGCGCTCCCGATCACGACGGGGCCGGTCATTCCGGCCCCGTCGTTCTCAGTTTTCAGCAGCCGTTACGTCACACAGCATGGCGGGTCGCAGAAAGTAGAGCGAGGCACTTAGAACTGGCTTACCCGTGACGGCCTTAAGCGCCACCGCATAATGCTGAATCTGTTCAGCATACGAGTTTGCACGAAGTGGAGCGGTCTGCTCATCCACGGCATCGGTTTTGTAGTCGAGAATACGAATACCCTGAGCCGTTTCAATGACCAAATCCACGATCCCTTCAAATAGCACTCCCTCCTGTTCTACGGCCACCGGAACTTCTCGAAGAACTCTCACGGCCTCATTCAGCATCGACATGAACTGCGACTGGGAAAGTGCGCGGTTTACCATGGAGATGGCATCGTCAATTCCGGACTGATCGATGTCAAACTCAGTTGCGGAATTCCGAATGGCTTGGTCATGGTTCTGGTGGGATGACAAATCTGC
>CAZVXJ010000040.1:0-15554 GCA_964631675.1 uncultured Alphaproteobacteria bacterium | reverse complement strand
CGGAGATCGTTCCGTCATTTCCTCGGCGGAGGAGTTCTGTCGTGGATTCGCCCCAGTAAATCACGGACTCAGGAGAAGGCTCGAAGGTCACCAACTGCGTCAGTAGTTTCAGCGCATCATGTGCATCCCGCAGTTCGAATAAGGCAACTGTCTTCTCGGCGGTCATAGGTGCCGTTGACAGTTCCACGGAGGTAATCACACCCGGCACACCGTGAGAATCGAACAGCAGGGAACTGACGTCGGGTGCCTGACTCCCCGTTGCGGCACTGCCGGTTGTCCAGCGTTTGCCATGATACGAAACCCAATCAATCGACTGAATGTTTGCGAGGGTGCCGCCCGTTCTCCAGTTGCGAAGTCCTTCCCAACCCTTTGCAACAACATCCCCCAGACTCATGGACGAGGGCACGGGAAGCAGGGGCATCCAGCGGCGACCCGCACGATTCAAATCAATCGCAAGGGCTTCAACAGGATAACCGGCGTCCACTCGCACGGTGGATCGGTCTGCGGAGAATTGCGGGGTTCCTGCCAGCCGTGAAGTTCGCGCGAGCATTGCACCGTCGAGTTTACGCGCGCGAGTGGGTTTAAGACCGGAGGTGACGGCAATTTTCAGATTTTTTTCATTCGCAAAAGCGATACAGGCCAGAAGTTCAAGCTCATCGGCTGGTTCAGCAATCACGGTCGGCAAATCATCCTTCTGCACTTTGCCGCTAAGCAGAGGGAGCATGTCTTTCTGGTCTGTCAGCACACTGCCGCGTGGTACAGAATCGCGCAGTTTATGGTACTTGTCAAACCACTTCATGAATCGGAGCCCTTTGATTCAGACTTCGTCTCGCTCTTCGCATCCGACTTAGCATCTGCCTTTGAGGGTGAAGCATCACTTAGTTTTCCTGAGTGACTCGATCCGGATGACTTTGACTCGCCGCCACCCTTCTTGACATAGTCGGTAACGTAGAAACCGGATCCTTTGAAGATCATCCCCGTTCCTCCTGAAATCTTTCTCTCTGACTTTGCTCCGCAAACCGGGCAAATGTCAATGGGGAGATCCGCCATGCTCTGAAACTCTTCGAAGGTGTGACCGTTTTCACAGCGGTATTCGTAAGTTGGCATATTTTAGACGCAGCCCTTCTTCATTTCAGCTTCAGCAGAGCATCACACACGCGTGACACTCCGCGTTTTACGTTATCATCAGAATTTGCGTACGAGATGCGCAGGCAACCGGGGGCATTGAAGGCAGATCCAGGCACGGTGGCTACGTGAACTTCTTCGAGCAAATATGTGGCAATCGCTGCGCTGTCCTTTAGAATCACGCCATTCGACGATTTGCCGAAATATGCCGATACGTCGGGGAAAAAATAGAAAGCACCCTCAGGCATAGCTACTTTCACGTCTTTCGTGCTGCTCAAGATATCGTAGCAAAGCTTGCGTCGGCGAGCAAAGTCTTTCACCATGGCATTGCTTGCGCCCTGATCACCGGCCAGCCCCGAAGCAGCGGCCCGCTGCGAGATCGAACAGGAGGATGAGGTCATTTGGCTCTGCACTCTCACAATTCCCTCTGCAACTTCAGGGGGAGATGCCGAATAGCCGATCCGCCAGCCAGTCATGGAATAGCACTTCGAAACTCCATTTACCAAAATCGTACGCTCCTTCATACCGTGAACTTGAGCGGGTGAGGCATGAGGCTTACCGTCAAAGCGGAGCCGCTCATAGATTTCATCCGACAGAATTAAAGCAGAAGTCGGGCGAATCACTTCACAGAGAGCGGCCAATTCCCGACCGTCTAAAGCAGCGCCTGTAGGATTGTTAGGACTATTCAGAATGACGATCTTGGTCCGTTTCGAGAGTACTTTTTCGAGCGCATCAGGAGTGAGGTGGTAGCCGTTTGAAACGTCCGTCTTTGCATAGACCGACTTGCCACCCGCGAGTTCCACCATCTCAGGATATGATAGCCAGCACGGTGTTGGAATGACGACTTCATCACCCGAGTCGACCAGGGCAAGTATGGCATTAGCAATGGCGTGCTTTGCGCCACTCGATACGACGATCTGCTTGAGGTCGAAGTCCAGCCCGTTTTCGTTCTTGAGTTTCTGCTGAATCGCCAGCCGCAACTCCGGAATTCCGGCTGCGGCTGTGTACCGGGTGAAATTTGACTCAATGGCCTGAATACCGGCCTGTTTGATCGCGTCCGGAGTAGAATGATCGGGTTCGCCGCACGAGAGGTCAATGATATCCTTTCCCTCGGCAGTCAACTCTCGTGCGCGATTTGTAATCTGGAGAGTCAGGGAGACAGTGAGATTTTGAACACGAGATGCAAGTAACATGGAAGAGGCCAGAATAGATGAAGTTAGAACTCGTCCTGCCAGAGCACAATACGAAAACGATCACCGGCAGGCTTAAATAGAGTGAAGCGTGCGAATCCTGCGGCGGCCGCAAGTTCGTCATCGAAAGAAAGGCGGTAGGTTAATTGAAACTGTACAACACTGTCTTCTGCTGCGATAGACTCCAGATCCGAAGACAGTCCAAACAGGTCGAGATTAATGCTGGAAAAAGCTCTGAAGATTCTGGCTGTGGTTTGCAGTTCCGTCTCGCGCAGCCAGCCATCGGTCCGCCCCAGGGTTTCGTCGTAATACTGAAATTGAAATTCCGGTGCCAGCAGATCCGCATACTGCATCGAGTCCCGAACTTCATAAGCCGTAACCAAATTTTGCAGCATGTCACCCACGGTACCCGCATCGGTCCATAGTGACTCGCCCGAGCCGCGAAGTGCTGGAGCAAATGGATTTGCACAACCACCGAGGCCCAGCATGACCGCACAAGCGCCTGCCACTAATGCATGAGTGACTTTAGATCGCTCCACGTATTCGCTTCCTCGGTTCTGAGGTCGGTCCAGCGGTAAATTTGCCAAAATCCTGCATGTCCAATGCGAAAATCGAACCTTGCTGTTCCAGCAATGGTCTCCGGAAGCGACTGGGGAGCTGGATTTATCACGATCTGGTACGATGCAAAAACGAAGGCGGTGTCTGCAATTGAGGAGTCCTGGAGTTCAAAATTGACAAACACTGAAAGATTCTGACTGAACAGGTTGCGTGCGAACGACTGCTCATCAGAGTATCCCCACGGGGAAAGTGAAGGATCAACCGCAAGCGCCACATTGTCGGCCACAAACTCCAGACTATCCGCGAAAAAAGCAAGCATGTAATCCGATTCGATACCCTCACTCATGGTGCATGTCAGATTTTCGAGCACGCCGCTAAGCGATTGCGGTATGACCCAGCAGCCTCTACCGGCATCAGGCTCCTCAGGTTCGCGAGTGGAGAATACATTGCACCCGACGCCTGCGACTGCCATGGTCGACAACACCAGCAACATTATGATTGCTTCGCGACGGATCCTTGGCATGCTCTAGAGTAATATTACAAGCGCGTATGTGATGAGTAGAACCGGCAACAAGTAAGGCAGCGTGTATTTTAGGATATACTCGAAAAAACCGGGTGACTTCAATCGCGCGTGATCGGCAATAGATTTGCACATAAAATTTGGACCATTGCCAATGTAGGTTGCCGCTCCAAAGAATACCGCCGCAATTGAAATTGAGCGAAGTGTGACCCTGTGTTCACTCGCGAACTGCAGCACATGCGCCGGATTCGCCGCTGATAGATGTTCAACACCCATCGCGGCGGTCAGGAAATTGAGATAGGTCGGAGCATTATCCAACAATGCCGATAGCGAACCGGTGAACCAGTAATACTGAGTTGCGGAGGTAATTCCCAGCCCCTCCGCATTGGCCGACAACCAATCGAGTGCCGGCATCATCGTGGCAAAAATACCGGCAAAGAGGATCGCTACTTCACGAACGGGATGAAAGCTGAATTCGTTTTCCCGATGGACCTTCTGCGGCGTCAAGTAGTAGGATGCCGCAGCGGCTGCCACCATGATTGCCTCGCGCAAGAATGCCGGATGCTGGACAAATGCGGCCGCGATAATGATTCCGATGAATATGAAATTCCGGAGTCCTTCAAACGCGAATACATCATCTTCCGCCGCCCTTCTCCGATCATCTTCTGACTGCCTTCGATAATTTCGACTATCAATCCAATAAAAAATCCCAAGCAGGAGAGCGACGGCAATCGCCCACTTGTACCACAATTGCTCGAGCACCCAAAGAAATGGTACACCTCGCAGAAACCCGAGAAACAGCGGCGGGTCTCCAATAGGGGTGAGGGCGCCTCCGCAATTGGCTACGATGAAGATGAAAAAGACCAAATGATAGGGCTCAAATCTCCAGCGGTTCCCGCGAAGAAATGGCCGGATCAAAATCATCGCTGCCCCGGTCGTACCTGCGATATTCGCCAGCACGGCACCGGTCAAGAGTAATCTGACATTTTCACCGGGTGTGGACTTGCCGCGCAATTTAATGTGAATGCCGCCAGAGACAACAAAGAGCGACGCGATGAGACAGATGAACGATGTATACTCATGCGCCGTTTGCAGCAATTTGTAGCTGCCGTCCCATGCAAAGAAGTAGAGTGCAGCAACGAACAGACCCGGCGGAATAGCTGCCCAGGCGTAATTTCTCTCCCACCATCTGGGGATTACCGCCGGAAACACCGCAATGGCAAGCAGAAGCAGCGCAAACGGCAGACACCAGACTAAATCAGGACTTGGAGGACTCTGAACCGACATCGAGGCAGCAAGAACTGTTGTCATCAATGCCGCGCCGTCGAGGCGTGCTGAAATCTCAAACGAGATTCAACGCCCGAAATTATCTCCTTGATCAATCCATAGAGGATCGGGAGAGCACTTTCGCGGGAAACTGCGTCTCTTCGCATCGAGCGCGGAATCTCAATATGAAAACCGAACTGAGTAATCTCAGGGCGCATCGAGCCCATCTGCTTCGACATGCCGGCTTTCATACGCAAGGTGTCAATGGGCTCAATTCTCAATTCAGTCGCAGGCGTTTGTGCTGCGAGAAGAGTTTCGCAGGAGTTTCGGATTGCCGCTGCAAATTCATGATCAACTCCGCTTGTCGCCAGTTCCAAGTCACTTGTCTGCCGATGAGAGTGAATTTCAATGAGCAATGCCATCGGGAGTTTCGCGGCACCGGAAGCCTGTCTGATCACATCCAAATATTCGTCAAAAACCTGTGCGGCGCGTTCAGTGACTCGCTCCTTGCGGCCCGGGCCATCCGATTCCGTCGGGCGGTTCACGTGCACATGCCGGCCAATATGAACCGGGATGCGCAACTTGTCCTGATCCCGGTAGTTCAGAGCGACGACCCAACCGATATGGAATTCGCGCGCAATCCGGTTGCAGAAATACTCAGACCAGTGGTCAAAGCTCACATGGGGTGCTGCGACCACCGCCGGAATCCCAATTTCGCAACTACCGCGCATCTGAATTTCCACGGGAACCAATTCTGCGATGAGTTCCTTCGCCTGATCTCGCGTGACCTTCCCTACCTTTGCGATGCTGGTTTCATCGGCACCGGATTTCAAGAAACTAATCAATGCCGCGGTAAGTGCGGAACCGTCGTCAGTACTCATGCTGTTACTCGCAGCCGGGCAAACATTTCGAAAGCTTCGAGAATTCCTTCCGGCCGATAGCCGTAGCCCTCGTTCCTCGTTTGAACCTTGTTCGTCAGAATATCTTCTCGAGATGCCCAGACAAAATCGGTATGCTCGTCACTTAGACGTACATCCCCCTCGCCTGATTCAGCCACGTAGTTAATGCAAAGCAACTGTGGCTTTCCGGCCGATATGCTGCCAAACCAAGTGTGGGCCACGCCCAGAACATGTGCGGTCAAACCGGTCTCTTCATCGATCTCGCGCAAAAGCCCGGCAATCGGATCTTCATCCCTTTCGAGCTTTCCTCCGGGTGGAGCATAAGTGAACGGGGCGCTGACACGCTTGAGCAGCAGCACCCTATCCTCACGAAAAATGTAGGCTGCGGCGGCGACAAGGTGTGTGCGATCGACATGAGTGCTCATGAGAATTCACGTACCAATCTGCGGCGAAAAATGAGAACCGCTACCCACACCATCACCACCGCCATACCAAGCAGTACTCCGCACTCTTGGTAAATGCCGGCGAGGTTTTGCTCACGCCAGAAAACATCCAGGAAGCCTTGCATTGCCCAATGGACGGGCGTTAGACTGGCGACAGAACGCACAAACTCCGGAATCATAAAACTCGGGAACATCGCACCGCCAATGGCAGACATTCCGAGAATCACAATGACTTGCAAACCTCCCGCCTGATCTTCCGTCCGGCAGATTGCAGCAGTGATCAAGCCAATCGCACTCATCGCGGCCGATGCACAGACGATGATAATCGGCAGAGTGCCCGCATGGTGAAAAACATCGAGGTCAAAAATAACCCAGCCATACAACATCATGACCGCAAGCTGAATCGAACCCATGGTTACGGCATAGGCATACTTCGAGCACAACATCTCGCCAGGAGTGGCGCAACTAAGCAGCACACGCTGTGCGGTTCCAGATCGCATTTCACGCAGGAGTGACGCACCGATCGCTCCGACCGCAAAAAGCATGAACATTACCGCGGGACCGGCCACACTCTGAGCTATGCCCGGATTCGCAATATTCTGACCGACAACCACTTTGCGTCTGATGTCAACCGCACGTGAAAACACCGAATCCAAGCTAAATCCAGTGGACGTCTGTTTGCCTGGCTGCTCTGATTCACCAAGCATGAACTCGGGCGAAAACATACTCCCAACAGACGAAGTATCTGCGAATTTCACTCCAAAATATCTTTCAATCGCTCGTCGCATGTCCCCCGCAAACACCCGCGACTGAGCTGAATCGCCGAAGTTCGTTGACATCATGCTCATTGGCAACACGCCGGGGAACGTACGAAACACCTGCTGCTGCAGCATTCCAGTCAATACTCCGGCTGTAATCGGATCACGCGGATCCTCCAGCAAATAGACTATCACTTGCCCGCTCTTCAGGCTGTCCGAGAACCCACGCGGAACAATCAGCGCTGCGCTGGCTTTTCCTTGCGCTACGCGACTTCGCGCCTTCACGCTGTCCAGCGTGATAGAATCATTCTGCAGCGACTGTAGTATTCGAATCTCATCGAGTTCGTCGAGTGACCGCAAGAGCCTTGCTCCCGCTGAACCCAAGTCTTCGTTTACAGCGAGCACATCAAGCTCTTGCAGTGTATTTCCGCCCTCGCCACCGAATACGAGACCAAACACGAGGATCATCACAAGTGGAACCGCGAATCCAAGTGCAATCGCAACCCGGTCTTTAAGAAAGATCAGAAAATCCTTCCGAACCAGAGTGAGGACGCGTCTTATCAATCCCGGAGCTCTTTACCTGTCAGTTCCAGAAACAACGCCTCCAGGTTGGGAGCAATAATCTCCATTCGCTGATATCGAATACCCTGACGTTCAATACAGGCAATCAGCGTTGGAATCCCCTCTGGTTCTTTCGGAATCAGATCGGTAAATCCAGTTCCGTTGCGTGATTCCAACAATTCAGGCTCGTGCAGTGCCGGCAGCGGGGATTCATGGAAGAGACGAAGTCGCCGGGGAAGTTTCAGGCCGGCGAGTAACTGATCAAGTGTCCCCTCAGCAAGTAGCAGGCCGCGATCGAGAATGCCAATTCGCTGACATAATCTCTCGACCTCCTCCATGTAGTGGGTCGTGTAGATAATCGTCTTGCCGGAGGCGTGCAATTCACTCAGCAATGCAAATATTTTCGCGCGGGATTGCGGGTCAACACCTACGGTTGGCTCATCCAGCAATAGGATCGGCGGATCATGCAGGAGTCCCACCGCCAAATTCAGCCTGCGTTTCATACCGCCGGAAAAGGACTTGACTTGCGACTTCGCCCGATCTACAAGGCCCACACTATCAAGCAACTGGCTTACTCGCAATTTCAGAGCACGTGCGGTCAGTCCAACAAGTTCACCAAACATGTTTAGATTCTGCTCTGCGGTGAGCTCATCGTAGAGCGCAATCTCCTGCGGAACAACTCCAATCCACAGCGGACGCTTCTGCAGTGGACCATCGATTCCGAACACGATGTCACCAGAGTCCGGCCGTACAAGACCGCACAGAATTCTCAGGAATGTGGTCTTCCCCGCTCCATTCGGACCCAGCAGGCCATAGAACTCCCCTGCTCTGATGGTCAAGCTCACTCCGCGCAGTGCCGCGACGCCGCTAAACGATTTCGCGACGTTGCGTGCTTCAACGTGAGTCACACGCCGTCCCAGATGCTGACGGTCGTTTCGCCAAAGACCCGCGACTTCCTCAGTTGCAAGCGCGGCATTTCCGGCGGCGCCTGACGTTTCGAATGCTCGTATACCAGTACTCCATCTGATGCGAGCAGACCCGACACCAGAATTTCCTCAATCACCATGGCCGGAGAATAAGCATCATATGGCGGATCGGCAAACACAAGGGTAAACGGCTCATGCCGCCTGGCGCTGTTATGCAGAAAATGGGTGACGTCTTCGCGATGAATCCTTGCCTGCACCTCCAGATGATATCGCGATATCTCCTTTTGCATCCGCTTTTCAGCTTCCCTTGAGTTGTCAACCAGAACCGCCTCGCGCGCGCCGCGTTTCAAGGCGAGTATGCCGTACGATCCCGTCCCGGCGAACAGATCGAGAACTCGGGCATTTTCAACTTCACCATTCAACATGTCAAAGACCGATTCAAGCGTGCGAGCTGCAGTGGGGCGCATCACTTGAGAATGCTGATTTCGATGCGCTCCCGAGGACAATCGAATGGCCATAGCAATGTGTTCCTTGTCTTAATATGGAGAACGCTCACTCGATTACAAATCGTCCGTGAATCCGAAGATTCAACTATTTTGAGGCGGTCGGACTTACTGCTCGAGCCTGTGTGTCGAGGACACACAGGCCACGAATAGCCTCTAATCGCTTCGGACCGATGCCAGAGACCTCCACCAGCTCATCCATGCTGCTAAAATTACCGTGTCTGTCGCGATAAGCCACGATATTACGCGCTAAGACGGGTCCGATGCCGGGCAGTTGCTCGAGTTCGGCTGCATTCGCAAGGTTTATTGAGATTGGGCCGCTTGCCTGTACGCGCCTTGCCAGAAAAATTGAATCAGCTCGTTGAACCAGATCACTTGATTTTCCGGTAACGATCCGCGAAGGTTCCAACTTCTTGTCTGTCCATCGCTCGATCCAAAGGGTCACGAGGCCAACAGCGAATAAGGCTCCAAGCATCCACGCGAGCGCGGCAGGCCGGAACTCAAGCTTCCACATGTTCGCTAAACCGCAATCTCATGATCCAAAGGCCTCTTTCATCTTGCTGAAGAAATTCTTGTCGCTCGGAACCTTGAAGTTCTCCAGTTGCTTCAGTTCTTCGATTAGCGCCTTTTCCCTGCTGCTTAGTTTAGACGGAATGTGCAGCAAGACATGCACTAGTTGATCACCCTTGCGATGACTATTAAGTTCGGGAAGCCCCTTGCCTCGCATGCGGAGCACACGGCCAGGAACAGTTCCTGCTTCTATCTTCAGGCGAGCTTTTCCGGTCAGGGTTGGAACTTCGACTTCGTCACCAAGAATCAGCTGAGGAATGGAGAGTGTCAGGTCATAGACCACATCCTGACCATCGCGCCGGAAGTACTCGTGTTCGGATTCTTCCATAATTACAATCAGGTCGCCCGACGGGCCGCTGCGCGGTCCTGCGTTGCCTTCCCCTCGAACAGACAGATAATGCCCGGTTGCGACTCCGGCAGGGATATTCACTTCGATGATACTTTCATCTCGGATACGGCCATCGCCTCTGCATTCGGGACACGGTTCGGGGATTATCTTACCTTCACCATGGCATTGCCCGCAAGGCTGAATATTGACAAACTGGCCGAGAATCGTATTCGAAACTTGCCTGACTTGTCCTGAACCCTTGCAATTTGGACACTGCTTTTGCTTCGTTCCTCGCTTGGCTCCGCTGCCTTCACACTCTTTGCAAACAGCGTGGCGCTTGACTCGGATTTTCTTCTTGACACCGGTTGAAATTTCTTCGAGTGTCAGTGAAAGTTTGACCTGAATATCCGCACCGCGTGTCCGCACCGGACCAGAGCGACTCGCTCCGCCGAACATTCCGCCGCCAAACACGCCGCCTTCCATAAACTGACGCAGGGCATCAGACAAGTCGAACTCGAATCCGCCTCCACTCCACTGCTGCCCGCCGGAACCTCCACCGGGGCCGGCACTCGCCCCCGCATGACCAAAACGGTCGTACCTTGCCCGTTTGTCCGGATCCGCCAACACAGCATAGGCTTCACCGACCTCTTTGAATTTTTCCTCGGCGGCCGCATCGCCCTTATTCCGGTCCGGATGATGCTGCATCGCAAGCTTGCGGTAGGCCTTCTTGATGTCCTCCGCACTTGCATCACGGCTCACGCCGAGGATCTCGTAGTAGTCTCGTTTCGTGGACATATTATGCTTGCTGATCCAAACCTTGCTCGGTGTTCAAACGCACCTCATTCGCCGTATCGGTCGCCTCACTGGATACAACAACCTGAGCATGTCGAAGCACGCGATCATTCATCTTGTATCCTGGCGCTATCACATTGATGACCGTTCCAGGGGGAAAATCGGCCGTAGGCTGTGCAGAGAGAGCTTCGTGTTCGGCCGGATTAAATGGTTTGCCAATGCTCTCGAAACGCTCGACACCGAATGATTGAAGATACAACCTGAGTTTGCCAAAAATCATCTCTACCGCTTTACGATAGGGATCGTTGCTCTCGGCCATACCGATGAGCATCCGGTCAAAGTCATCAAGTACGGGCAATAGTCCCGTCACCACCGACTCAGTCACATAGGCGCGCGACTGTTCCTGTTCCAGCCGAGTGCGGCGGCGGAAATTGTCGAACTCCGCCATTTTGCGCAAGTACTTTTCTTTCCAATTCTCGGACTCCGGCGATTCCACCTGTCCGGGAACGACCTGCTGCGGCGGAGTTTCTTCGCTCGCTGATTCCTTATTCATTTCGTCAGAAATTACCATCCGATTCTCACCTTTATGATTGTCCGCCCGGTGCATGCTTGCCGACCAACCGGGCTGTAAACTCCAGTAGACTCTTGACTCGCGAATAGTCCATTCTTGTGGGGCCGATCACGCCAAGTTTACCGGAAACCGACGCCGTGCGGTATCTGGCCACAAGAACAGACAGGTCTTTTGCACGCTGATCCGGATTCTCGGTTCCGATTGAAATCGAGACTCCCGGATCATCGGAGGATTGTTGCAGGAGGTGCACGACGATATCCTTGTCTTCGATGAGTTCAATGATACCGCGCATGGAACGGGCATCGGCGAACTCCGGCTGTGAAAGAACTTGCGCGCGTCCACCGATACGCAAGTCATCCGGATGATCCGCCACCGTAAACAGGCGATCGGCCGAGTCCACAAAGAATCGTACAAGTCCGGCATGCGGTACTTTAATGCTCCCGACGCGTTCCCCGATTTCGGCACGGATTTGTCCAAGAGTAAGCCCCGCAAGCCGAGAATTCAACGCCAAGCCAAGTTGCCTTAGCGTGTCCTCAGCAAGCGATTGATCGAGTTCCACCATGACCGTTCGCATAGGAGCCTTCTCGATGGTCAGAATGACCAGTGCTTTCATGTCGGAAACACGAACAAGATCAATTCTGCTGAGCACAGCGTCGTCAAATGATGGAATCATCACAATCGCGAGAAGCTTGGTGGTCGACGACAGCACTTTCGCTGTCACGGCCATGATGTCGTCGAGCTCCTTCGACACCGCGCCAAATTCCCGCTCGAGGGCTTCACGTTCATGTTCCGGAAGCTGCCGCGCCTCCATCAAATCAACACCATACCGGCGATACCCCAGATCGGAAGGCACACGTCCAGCCGATGCATGCGGATGCGATAACAGTCCCATCTCCTCAAGGTCGGCCATCACATTACGAATGGTCGCAGGTGATACGTCCAGTCCGTATTTCCGCACAAGTTGCCGCGACCCCACCGGGTTAGCCGTAAGTACAAACTGTTGTACCACCGCCCTGAGGATTTCGCGTTCGCGTTCCGAGAGATGACTAAACGAGGAGCTCAAATTATATGCTGACTGTCCAATCTGTCACACAACCTAAAATAGGCCTAAATTTTTGGTAATCTGAAAAATACGCAATTTTCTAAGGCTTGTCAAGGAGCCTGTTCTTTCCAAAAGTATTGTACTTTATAGCTTTAAGGAAAGTTCCGTTGCCCGAGTCCGAAGGTGCAGAGCCTAATCTGCCCCGCACCGGGTCGTCAGGCAAATTTCTTCGGGCTTAAGAGACCCGCCAGAGTGGAGAGTATGCAAGCCACAACGACCGTGATCAGGTAGCTCCAGCTGGGGAACGAGACGTCCCGAAGCAGCATCCATGTGTAGAACTGCGAAAGTAGCCACAGAAAGAGGCAGGCCAGGATGCCGCCAAATAAACCCACCACTATTTGCTGGACGAGCGTTGTAAGTGCCATCGTGCGATCAGACAGGCCTATAAGACTAAGAAACTCCCAGGTCGCAATCCTATATCGCATCTGTGCACGGAGGCATAGTCCCACCAATCCGGTCGCTATGAGGGCGATCAACCCACCAATGAGTCCCAACTCACCTCGCAGCTTCTCCGACCATTTTGCGACTTCGAGCCATAGCCGTCTGGGATAGACCACCGCCTTCACTCCATTCCACTTTTGAGCATTGGAGGCCAGGCTGTCAATGACTGTTGCAGTTATTTTGCCAAACCGCACGCGGATTAATCCCGGGAACGGATTATAACCGAAAAGTTCGATCAGATTGTCTCCAGTCTCCTTCTGGACCTCATCCAAAACGGTCTGTGGAGGAACATATTGCACGAATTCTGCATCGGGCCATTGTTCGGCCAAGGTCATCACGTGCGCACGCGTGGAATCTGAGTCGTTCAACAGTTCGATTTCCACTGTGAGAGCAGAAAGAAATTCCGTCTGCAAGTGGTTGATCACGAAAGCAGATCCCACCAGCGCCCCAATGGAAGCGGCCCCCATAGACAAGAGGGCCGTCGCGAGCAGAGTTAAGGTCGGTCGCGATCGCAAGATACCTAGGCCAAGTCGAATTGCCAAACTGATTCCACTCATTTTAGCCGTCCGAGTTCGAGCGTCAGCCTGCGTGATTGTTTGGCGAGTGCAGTTGGACGATGTGTGGTAATCAGTACCGTCGTTCCGCGCTCGTGGGCTCGGGACAGCATCTGCTCTGCTTCTGCGGCAGAATCCGGATCGAGATGTGCAAACGGCTCATCTGCAAGCAGCAAGTAGGGTTTGTTTACGAGCGCTCGTGCAATTTGAAGCCGCGCCTGTTCGCCACCTGAAAGTCCGCCCGGCCGTTTGCGTGCTGCAGCCGACAGTCCGGCGTCAATCAGCGCCCGCGTGGCTTCGGCACGGCAGCGAGCCGGTGATACACCTGCAATGGCGAGTGGTAGTGTGACGTTGACGAGTACGCTTTCTGCGCCAAGGAACCTTGGTGCTTGAAAGACCACGCCCATATGACGCCGGAGCATCGTCCGTTCATTTCGAGAGGCACCCCGGAGTTCAATTCCTGCGGCCTTCGCGAATCCCGCCGTCGGTTCAATCGCCGCCAGCAGTAGTTTCATCAAGGTTGTTTTGCCGGAGCCGGTGGCGCCCTCAACAATCAGCATCTCACCTTTTTCAATGTGCAGCGACAGCCCAGACAATACAGGTTTGCCGCCGTATCCGGCAGTAACATTGGCGAGTTCAACGACAGCTTCATTCATTTAACGAATGTAGAGAATTTTCTGGGTGAAATTGCGCCGACCAGTCATCAGGGAAGCAAAGTAGATTCCCGACGCCGCATTGTTTGGAACCCAGGTGACAGAATGCACGCCACTGATGAGGATCTTGTTGTTCAGCAGAACGTCAACCTCGCGCCCAAGTACATCGTAGATTTGGAGTGATACCGGTTCTCGCGCCGGTAATGCGAAACGGATTTCCGTCGCAGAATTGAACGGATTCGGGACAATTGAAACAAAACCAAAAGCGGACGGAGTGACGAATACCGCTGTCGAGTCCACTGGAAGAGACTCCTGATCTCGGCTTTCGACCAGTCCATTTTCATACCAGCGGATCCCGCGATCGCCGGATGCGACCAAGTCCAGGTCTGTGTCCCCATCGACATCTGCGGCGACCACCGACCTGCAGCCATCGAAGAACCCGTCAATGTTCTGCCGGATAAACTGACCATTGCCACGACTGATCCAGAGCGCTACACTGACACCATCTCCTCCGGCGGCGCCGAGAATGTCGGGAGCGCCATCTGCGTTAACGTCTGCCACGTGCACATCGGAGACCCATGGAAAGTTGCGCGTTACCACGCGCTCACTGAACAATGGCCGCCCTCCGGGCAACAGGCCATCGTTTCGCCACCAGTGGATTTCACCACGAATTCCTGATGCGGCCACTACATCATTGCTCAAGTCATAGTTGAAGTCGCCCGCAGCCACACTGGTGACCGGTGAGAATACCGGAGTGTTCAGAGGGCCGAAGTAACGATAGTCCGGTCGAAGATATTGAAAGATTGCAATCGAGTTACCCGCGTTCGAAGTTGCTATGAGATCACCGTAATGAGCATGCGTGAATGAACTGGTTCTGCCATAAACTGTCATAGGCGGCAGGGCGGGACTTCGCACCAAAGTTTCGGTTGTGAAGGTGAAGCTCGGCCAGAACAGGTAGCCAAAGATATGAGCATAATCGTTCATTGAACAGATCAGAGCCAAGTTCTGATTGTTACCCATGACACCCGTCGCAACCCGTTGGATTCCTGCGAGCGTGTCCGCGATCAGCCGAGCCGTAAAATTCAAACTGCCTGTATTTTCCCACCAGTAGAGCTGTCCGGCCTCAGAGGCTGATGCCGCAATATCAGGATGAAAATCTCCGGCCATTTGCTGCACTACGACAGAATTTGCGCCTGCAAAATCGCTGATAAGCAGATGAGACTGCCAACCCATATCGCCCAGATTCTCCCAAATCTCAATTTCGCCTGCCTCGCTCTTCACCGCGACAATTTCTGCGTCGCCATCCGCATCCAAGTCTGCAAAACGGACCATGTTCACCTGCTCTTCGCCAATGGTCACCGTGTGAGAGCCTTGAAGCAGAAATTCACCGCCAAAAATCCTCGGACAGTGCTGCATGATCACGTGGAATTGCCGGGTATACCACGGCAGCTCGGGTGAAATGTCGTCCATGGCAACTTGCCGCATCTTCATGTCAGCCGCGGCGACCAGTGCCTCGCCTTCAGTGTAGTCAATATCCCGCATTAGCTGGCAAAAGAGATACAACGTGTCGCTGCGAGTTTGCAGAGCCAGCGATGGATCGCGTTCGCTTCGGTGTTGGCCGGACGGCGAGTTTGGAATTGTGACCGTGTTCGTCACGTTGGTTCCGACTGACCAATTGGCTCCGCCATCTGCAGATCGCGAAATCCAGATGTCTGAACTCAGGTGTGCCGCTTCCGTTCGTTGAGCCGTATCGAGCTTCGACTCCCAGCAACTTGGCCGGATTCTCGGTCGCCA